>RFJL01000024.1 GCA_003695435.1 Candidatus Woesearchaeota archaeon | reverse complement strand
TTTTTTAAGAAAAAAACAGTTTTAAGGCGTGAAATCACAGAATTTACCACTTTCACAAAACAAAACATACTTTTAAAAACCACCATTTCAAATGGAACTTCTATGATCAAAGAGGACATTGACAACTACTTCCAAGAATTTCTTGAACAAGAACCCTTATTCATTGATAAAGCACCGCTACAATCCCAATTCACACCTGAAGAAATCCCTCACCGCGAAGAACAAATCAAACAAATCGCAACTATTCTCGCACCACTTCTAAGAGTTGAGCGACCCTCAAACATTTTCATGTACGGGAAAACAGGAACAGGAAAAACACTCTCTATTAAACACACAACAAATAAAATTCAACGCGTAGCACAAGAAAAACACATACCCCTCAAAGTCATTTACCTCAACTGCAAACTCAAACGCGTAGCAGACACAGAATACAGACTCATAGCAGAACTTGCAAGGGAGTGCGGGAAAGAAATACCACCAACAGGTCTTCCCACTGATGAAGTCTACAAGATATTCTACTCAGCAATAGATGATAAAAAACAAGCAATTCTCCTTGTGCTTGATGAAATAGATCAACTCATACAAAAAGCAGGAGATGAACTCCTCTACAACCTCACCCGTATTAACTCAGAATTAAACAACGCTCAAATAAGCATTGTAGGAATATCTAACAACTTACTCTTCACTGAAAACATTGATCCACGCGTAAAATCATCACTCTCAGAAGAAGAAATACTCTTCCCACCCTACAACGCTCTTCAAATACAAAATATTCTCAAAAGCAGATGCTCACTTGCTTTCAAAGAAGGAGTAGTAGGGCCAGGTGTTATTGCAAAATGCGCTGCATACGCTGCAAGAGAACACGGTGATGCACGCAGAGCTCTTGATCTTATGCGCGTTGCAGGTGAGCTTGCTGAAAGAGAACAAGCAAAACAAATACTTGTAGATCACATAGATAAAGCAGAAGAGAAAATAGAAAAAGATCGCGTTCTTGACATCGTACAATCACAACCAAAACAATTCCAAGCAACACTCTTTGCAATTCTCTCACTTACAAAACAATCAAAAAAAGTAGCAACAGGAGATATTTACTCATTATACATGGATCTTTGCGCAAAAATAGGTTTAAGACCTCTTACTCAAAGAAGAATTTCAGATATCATAGCAGAGCTTGATATGCTCGGAATAATCAACGCGAAAATAATAAGTAAAGGAAGGTATGGACGAACAAGAGAAATTTCTGTTGCAATAACACCTTCCTCTGAGAACAACATCTTAAACATACTCAAAAAAGAACTTGATCTATGAGCGACGAGAAGAAAAAAGAGGTTATTAAACATTTCTTACAAGAAGGCATACTTATCAACCCAGCAATACTTGAGAAAATAAACAACATACCTGAGTTTGACACGTTCTACTCCAACTTCCAAAAACTCATCCATGAAGGAGTAAGAATTACTAACGATACTGTTCTAAGTGTTATTGATGAAATTACGCCAACTCCTCAATGGAATCCAGACCCTCAAGTTAAAGATGCAAAAGTACAAGTAAAATGGTCTTACAAAGCAGATTCAAGTAAATGGTCCATGCAGGACTTCATCAATTATTTTTCAAATCGCTACCACAAACTCAAAAAAATTCTTATGAAGAGAAAAGAACTCTCTTCACCATCATCCATAGGACAAATACGTTTTAAGGGTGATAGAGAAGAAGTAGCTGCAATTGGGCTTATTATTGACAAACAACTAACAAAAAATGGAAATCTCATTTTTACCTTAGAAGACCCAACAGGAACAATTAAAGTTCTCATCTCAAAGAATAATTCACAACTTTTTGCGATTGCTAAAGATTCACAACTAGATGAATGCGTGGGTGTCACAGGTCAAGTTGGCGATAAAATCATTTTTGCAAACAATTTTTTTCTCCCCGACATTCCTATTTACAAAGAATTAGTAAAAACACCAGATCCTGCACACGCAATTTTCATCTCTGATGTTCACGTTGGATCAAACATGTTTTTACATGATGCGTGGAATAAATTCATCAGATGGCTCAGAGCAGAAACAGGATCAGAAGCGCAAAGAAACGTGGTGAAAAAAATTCGCTACCTTATCTTCGCTGGAGATCTCGTTGAAGGAGTTGGTATTTACCCCAACCAAGAAAATGATCTCGAAATTAAAGATATTTACAAACAATACGAAAAAATTGCGCAGTACTTAGCAATGATTCCTGATTACATAACAATAATTATTTGCCCGGGAAATCACGATGCAATGCGCATAGCAGAGCCTCAACCAGAACTCTACGAAGACTATGCAAAACCTGTTCTTGACCTTCCTAATGTGGTAAGTGTTTCAAACCCTGGAATGGTGAACATACACGCACATGACGGTCACCCAGGACTTGACATTCTCTTATATCATGGATACTCCTACGTATTTCTAGCCGATCAAGTTGAAACAATTCGTAATCTTGGAGGACAAGAGCGCATCGATCTTGTTATGAAATACTGCTTACAACGAAGACACCTTGCACCCACTCATAATTCAACACAATATTTACCAACAAGAGAAGATCACCTTGTAATTGATACCATTCCTGATATTTTTGTCTCTGGTCACATTCACAGAGTAGGAAGTGTGAATTATAGGAATATTAGCATGGTTCAAGCAGGTTGCTGGCTTGAAACAACAGAATTCCAAGAAAAATTAGGGCTAAAACCACAACCAGGAAGAGTCCCTCTTATGAATTTACAAACAAGACAAGTAAAAGTACTCAAATTCCTATGAACTCCTCACCTAAACTACAAGCATATTTTGACTCCTTGCAAAAATACTCAGCAAAAGCTCTTGAAATAGCATCAAAAGCAAGAGAGCAAGGTTTTGACCCGGATGATCAGGTAGAAATTCAAATTGCAAAAAACATGGCTGAACGAGTAGTAGGCCTTATCTCAGTCATAGCACCTCAAATTAGAGGAAGTGGTGCTGATAAGAGAATCGTCGAGCTTGAAAAACAATACGGAGTTCTTGACTGGCGTGTTGCTTTGCAAATAGCTCTAGAAGTTGCTCAGGAAAAATTCTGCAAGTTCAAAGACAAGAAAGAAGCGATGGAAGTTGGTATTCGTATGGGTTTTGCCTATGGAACCGTCGGAGTTGTATCATCACCCCTTGAAGGATTTGTTGACCTTGACATTAAACCAAGGCGTGATGGTGAGGGAGAATACTTTTGTATTAATTATGCAGGCCCTGTAAGAAACGCAGGGGGAACTGCTGCTGCATGGTCTGTGATTATTGCAGATTATGTAAGGAAAAACATGGGTTATGCACAATACGACCCCACTGAAGATGAAATTAAACGCTGCGCAACAGAAATAGCTGATTATCATGAACGTGTAACAAATCTTCAATACTTCCCATCAAAAGAAGAAACTGACTTTTTGATGAGACATATACCTGTTGAGATAGGAGGAGATGCCTCTGAGGATATAGAAGTATCTAACTACAAAGATCTTCCTCGCATTGCAACAAATAAAATAAGATCTGGTTATTGTCTTATTCACTCTTCTTGCATACCTCTCAAAGCACCTAAGCTGTGGAAGGAACTCTCTAAATGGGGTGCAGATTTTGGTTTAGAACACTGGAATTTCCTAGAAGAATTTCTCGCCGTACAAAAAAAAGCAAAGGCAGCAGGAGCAAAAAAGGATGATGGAAAAGAAAAACCAAAAATCACACCTGACTTTACTTTCGTAAAAGATCTCGTGGCAGGAAGACCTATTATCGGGATGCCTCTTGCATCAGGAGCGTTTCGTCTTAGGTATGGAAGGTCAAGAACATCAGGGTATTCAGCTCAATGCATTCATCCAGCATCTATGTTCATCATGGATGATTTTATTGCAATAGGAACTCAACTCAAAGTAGAACGGCCTGGAAAAGGTGCTGCATTTACTCCGTGTGACACTATTGAAGGTCCTATTGTTCGCCTCAAAAATGGAAGAGTTCTTCGTCTTGATACCATAAAACAAGCAAAAGAGTATAATAAAGAAGTTGAAGAAATTCTCTACTTAGGAGATGTTCTCATCAATTATGGTGATTTTCTTAACCGCGCACACGTACTTGCTCCTGCAGGGTATTGTGAAGAATGGTGGAGTCAAGAAGTTGAAAAAGCAATAGTTGAAATGTTCGGAGAGCTTAATTATGAAAAAGCAGCAGAACTGTGTTCAATTGATGCTCAAGTGTTCGAGAGTTTTATCAGAAATCCTTTAAGGTCAAAACCAAGTGTATCACAGGCCTTGCGTATTGCTAAATTCCTCTCAACACCTCTGCACCCGACATATACGTTTTTTTTCAAAGAAATTTCAGCAGAGCAGATGCGTCAGTTACAACATTGGCTTGCACTTGGAAAACATTTCAAAGAAGACGGTGTTCTTAAAAAAATAGTGTGTCCTCTCGGACCCGAAAAAAGAATAGCTGAAATTGCAGGAATTCCTCATCTTAAAGTTGAGCAACAAGTAGTATTTGAAGAAAAAGAAGCAACGATTCTCTCGCAAGTTCTTCTTGGAAGGCAACTCACACAAGAAGGAAAAACAGGGCTAGATCTGCTCCAAGGAGGACCAGTAATTATTCGTGATAAATCAGGAACCTTCATCGGCGCTCGTATGGGTCGTCCCGAAAAAGCAAAGATGCGAAAACTCACAGGTTCTCCTCACGGCTTGTTTCCCATAGGTGAGGAAGGAGGAAGACTCAGATCATTCCAAGCTGCACTTGAAGCAGGAAAGGTAAGAGCTGAATTTTCTTTATTCAAAGATCCTCAAACAGGAAGGGAAACCATTTATCGCAGAGATGAAGTTACCGGAAATAAAACCATTCCACTCTACTATGACGTACAAACAGGAAAAATAACGACGAAAAAAGATGATAAAAAGCAACAACAAACCTATATGAAAAAAGATATTGATATCCGACATTACTTTAACAAAGCACTTGAACAATTAGGAATGAACACGTATCCTGATCTTATTAAAGGCATACGTGGAACAAGTAATAGGGAACACATTCCAGAACACTTAACAAAAGCAATTCTTAGAGCAAAACACGAAATCTACGTTAACAAGGATGGAACAATAAGATGTGATGCTTCTGAGCTTCCTTGCACTCATTTTAAACCCAAGGAAATAGGAACATCTGTGGAAAAACTCAAGGAATTAGGTTACACGCATGACATTAAAGGAAAACCGCTTGAAAACGATGATCAAATCCTTGAAATATTCCCTCAGGATTGCATTCTTCCTTGCTGTCCGACTAATCCAGAAGAGCCAACAGATAAAGTATTCATAAGAGTGTGTCAGTTTATTGATGAACTTCTTGAAAAAGTCTATGGTTTAGAGCCTTTTTATAATGTAAAGGGACGCGAGGACTTGGTTGGTCACTTAATGATAGCATTAGCGCCACACACATCAGCAGGAATGGTGTGCAGGATCATAGGTTTTACAAAATCTCAAGGTTTCTTCGCACATCCCTACCTTCACGCAGCTGAGAGAAGAGACACTGATGGCGATGAATTAGGTTTTTTCATGTTACTTGATGGTTTTCTTAATTTTTCAAAGAAATTCTTACCAGGATCTCGAGGAGGAACAATGGATGCACCATTAGTTCTCACCACTATTCTTACACCTGCAGAAGTTGATGACATGGCTTTTGATGTTGATATTGTATGGCGCTACCCTCTTGAATTGTATGAGGCAGCTCTTGAATACAAAATGCCTTGGGAAGTAGATATCAAGACGATAAAATCAACGATTAATACACCCGACCAGTTTGAAAACATGGGATTTACTCATGATACAAGAGATTTTAATGAGGGTGTTCTTTGCTCGGCGTATAAAACACTTCCTTCAATGGAAGAGAAGCTTAAAGGTCAGATGGATCTTGCACAGAAAATAAGAGCAGTAGACACCACTGTTGTCGCAAAAACAGTAATTGAAAAACATTTTTTAAGGGATATTAAAGGGAATCTTAGAAAGTTTTCGTCACAAGTATTTCGTTGTGTGCATTGCAATGAGAAATACCGCAGACCCCCTCTACGAGCAAAATGTGAGAGGTGCGGAGGCAAAATTATTTTTACCATTTCAGAAGGCTCTGTTGTGAAATACCTTGAGCCTAGTCTTTCACTTGCACAAGCGTATGAAGTGGACACCTATCTTAAACAAACTCTTGACCTTCTCAAACGACAAGTTGAAGGTGTGTTTGGAAGGGATAAAGAAAAACAATTAGGGCTTGGAGCGTGGTTTGGATAAACGAGGGTTGTTTCCTTGATTAGTGTGTACCTTGGCTGGGTCTTTACAAAGTTTTCACGTGGTGTTGAGCCCCACAAGCACTACATTTGAGATAACTTATTGAGCCTTCTTTGACAATTGTTGTATCAGGTTTTCCGCATTTGCGACAAAGAACGAACTCCGTTGCATACTTTCTTATTTTTTCATTAATACGCGAAGCTGCAAGCTTTGTTCCTATGACGAGCTGGTTTCCTTTCATATCGCCAGGAGCTCCAAGTTCTCGAAGAATAAATTTGAGAACATGCGCAGGCGGTCTGCTAAGCGTATCACAGATTTGCGGGAAGTTTGAAATAATGGTTTTATTCCCTTGTAAGTGTCCTTTTACTTTGGGAATTTCAAAACGCTCAGCTTCCGTTACGCTTTCAGGAAGTTCTTTTCTTGCCTTTTCGAGCAGTGCTTCGTAATCCATATGTAGTAGAACCATCTGACTTTTATTTAAAACTATGGAAATATTTAAAAACACTCTTTATAAATAAGGGGTATGGTTCTTGAAAGTATCATCACACCTCTTTCTGCGAAAAAACATCCTTGGGAGTTATTCTTTTACGGTGCGATCATTTCAAGTGTTGCAGTTTTTCTTGCACTGTGGATTTTTCCTGAACGCGCAGATCTTGTGATGGTGTTTTTTACGGTTTTTGCTTGTGTTCCTCTTATGTTTCATGCTATTCGTGCTGAAGAAAAAAAGGATCTTCTCATTGAAGATGAATTACCTTTACTCAAGGAACACTCAAGGGTTATCGCGTTTTTCTTATTCCTTTTCGTTGGTATCACTATCTCTCTTACTCTGTGGTATATTTTTCTTCCAGAACCAATGAGTGCAAATCTTTTTCATCAGCAACTCTCAACCATTGCAAGAATTAATGGTGCTGCGACAGGGTCAAGTGTTGGATTGAACCATTTTAGTGCCATTCTCAGTAATAACATCAAGGTGCTTACTTTTTGTATCATCTTTGCCTTTTTTTATGGTGCAGGTGCTATTTTCATTTTGACATGGAATGCTTCTGTGCTTGCAGTTGCAATTGGGAGTTTTGCAAAACAGGCAATACAAAGCAATGCGACATCAACCCTTCCTGCAATTTCTATGGGCATTACAAGATATTTTATTCATGGACTTCCTGAAATGGTTGCGTATATGATTGCAGGTCTTGCTGGGGGAATCATCTCCGTTGCTGTTATTAATCATCATTTTAGAACACAGGAATTTGATAAGATCATGCGTGATGCAAGTTATCTTATCCTTATTTCGCTAGGTGTTTTGGTGGTTGCTGGCGTAGTTGAAGCGTGGATTACTCCTGCTCTATTCTAGAACTTTGTACATGCCAGGTCTAATCTCAAAAATCTCCCCTGCTTCAAGAAGTTTTTGTATCATTGCATCATCACAAACAGTGGTAAGATCTTCATATGCAATGCCTGAACCGTCATCTAATGCTTTCATTGCTGTGAGAAGTGCTTCAAGGGGGTTTTGTGCGGGCTCGTCTACAATTTCTTCTACGTCTTCAACGTTTTCTTCTTCTAAGCTTTTCTCTGCGGTTTCTTGTACAGGGATTTTACTTTCTTCGGGTGCACCCTCTTGATCGAATTCACTGTGTGTTTCTGAATAGGTGATACGTTCTAATTCTTTTTGTCTTACTTTGAGCCAAGCAGAATCTACTTGAACATATCCTTCTGGAATGATGTATCGTTGTGTTTGAAATTCTCTTGGACGCCCAACAAGAGAAATAACACTTCCTATCGGGGGAGGCGTTCGCTCTTCAAAAACTCTTACACTCATGCTGCTAGTCCCATCATCTATGACAAATCCTGCATCTGAATGGGCGGTAACAACAGCTATGATTTGAACACGAGAAATAAGAGTGGAGCCTATGCGTATGCCATTAGGTGATGCTCCTTGTGCTTGTTCAAAGCGACCTTTTTCAAGATCTTTGAGTGTTATTTTGTATGCGATTTGCCTAGGTTCCATTGTAATGTTGTTATGTAATAGATGTGTTAAGAGTAAGGATAAAGACATTTAAGAGTTGTTATGTTGTCACCTGTTGAGGGCAGGAGCAAATCGAAATCGGTTTATTCCAGGTAGGTATCTTAAGCGGTGCGATGAGGGGAGTTAGATTTTTTGTATAAATCCTCTTTTTGGCTCGAAAATATCTCCTGAGCGTTTGAGTTTTTCAATTAATTCATCAACTTTATCAGCGTCAATGTTACGTTCTTGTGCGAGTGCGACGAGATCATCAACAGGGATCTGTTTTCCTACTTTTCCTTCTAGTTCTGTGATGAGCTCTTTGATGGTAATGATTTGATTTCTTGAGCTTGAACTAATTCCTGTTGCAATAACGTCTACGTCAATCTCACCGGTATCAGGATCAACACCGATTTGTCGCATGCAGTAGTCAAGAAGGCGTATTGCTCTATGCGCGTCTTGTTTTTCAACTTCTTGCGAGAGTCTTGTCTTCGCAGAGGCTTCTGAGAGCCTTACAAGTGCTTCAAGTTGGCGTGCGGTGATGGGGATTGATCTGTGAGCACTTTCTTCTCCCTTGTTACGCATGGAGACGTAGTAGTTTTGTAATTCAGTTATGGCTTCTTCGCTAAGGCGAGGCTTACATCTGCTTCTTGCATAGGCGATGAATTTTCGTAAAAGTTCTGTTTCAATGGGTGGTTTGGTTGTTTCACTGGTTTGATGAACCCTTAGTAAGAATCCTGCAAGTTTTGCATCGTTTTCCTTGTTTGGAAGGTCACGTACGGGAAAGATAAGATCAAATCGTGAGATAAGTGCGGGGGGCATGTCAATTTGTTTTGCAACTATTTCATAAGGGTCAAATCGCCCCCACTTTGGGTTTGCTGCTGCAAGAACGGTGGTTTCACAACGAAGTGTTGCTTGAATGCTTGCTTTTGCAATGGTGACGGTTTGTTGTTCAAGTGCTTCGTGCATTGCTGATTGGTCTTCTTTGCTCATCTTGTCCATCTCGTCAATCATTGCAAACCCTTTGTTTGCAAGGACAAGTGCTCCTGCTTCAAGCGCCCATCCTTTAAGGAAGTCATCTTTAACAACTGAAGCGGTAAGACCTGCAGCTGAGGCTCCTTTTCCTGAGACGTATCTTGATTTTGGAGCTACTATTTGTGCTCGTTTGATGAGTTGAGATTTTCCTGCTCCCGGATCTCCTACAAGGAGTACGTGCATATCTCCTCTGTTTATTCCACCATCATCTCTTACTTTTTTCACCCCTCCCATGAGTTGAAGGATGATTGCTTCCTTGATTTCTTCATGACCGTAAATTCCCGGAGCAATGCTTTTAACAAGAAGTTCAACAATATTTTCTTTTGAAGCAAGTTCTTCAATTTTTTCTTTTTCTTCATCTGTGATTTCAATTTCATCAAAGTCTTCTTCAATACTTTCAACATGATTAACTTCTATTGCAAGATCGTAGCGGGTGAGTTGTCCGCCGTCTCTTGCGGGAATAGGGATTTCAATAACTACTCCGGTTACTCTTATTTTCGATCCTGGGTTTGTTTTTTTGTCTGAGAGTGGGGCTACGAGATCGTATTTCATAAAGAAGTCAAGGCGTTTTGGTTGTGATCCTCCTTCGAGTGATTCAGGTGATTCTTCAAGAACTATTTTTTGAGCATCAGCAAGTTCTTTTCCTATGAGTTTGAATTTTCCTTTTCGACCGCAGCCACAACGTGAGGGTTCTTTGAATTTTTGGTCGTTTTGAATGATGGTAAGAATGTTTCCACAACTAGGACATTCAAAGCGTGCACTGGTTACTTGTGGTCGTACATCTGATTTTTGACGGACTATTCCTTCAACACAAACCATACGACCTATGTGTTCTGCTCTGATGTTTCGTATGGCAATGGTTTGAGAGGGGGGAAGGTTGTAGAATCGCAGACTAAATCGTTTGATTTTTTTCTGGTGTGGAAAGTTTTTAATGGCAAGCTCTCCTGCTTTGAGAACTTCTTCAGGTGTTTCAAGGAGCAACTCTGCAAGTTCAGGTGAGTGGCGTGATAAGAGGGAGAAATCTACGTTAAGGAAGTGTTTTCCTTGACGAATATTTTCAAGAACTGCTGTGTAGTAATATGATTCGAGAAAATCTGCAAATTCCTGTATTTGTTGTGATGCGTCCATAGCTACCGCTACTTTTCTTTTTGAAGTTTAAAACATATATGGAAAAAATTTACTTGACTTTCTTGAGGTTTTCTATAAGAACACCCACGGATTCGTGGACCTGTTCTTCACTTTTGGTTCCTGTACAAACTATTTTTCCGTTTGAGAAGAGCAGGAAGGTTGCACTGTAGCTTTTCTTTCCTTCAGGTTCAATGTTTACTTTGTAGACAAGTCCGGGGAATTGTTCAGGTTCGTATTCTGTGTTTTGTAATTTCATGGCAAGGGTGTTAAGGTTAAGATCCATACCTATAGACCCGCTTGCAACCATGTTTTGAATAGTGAAATCTGGTTCTTCTTCAATGATGATATTGATTTTTTCAAGACTTTTGATGATTTCTCGAATTGATTGGCGTACTTCTTCAAGGTTTTTCGCACCGGTGCAAACTATTTTTCCTGAGTTAAAAATAAGTGCTGATGTTTTTGGTTCTTTAATGCGAAAAACAAGTCCGGGGAATTGTTCTGGGTTATACTCTGTGTTGGAGAGTGTTGCTGCCATTTTTTCTAATGGCACATCTTTTCCTAATGCCGATGAGACGACAATGTTTACAATGGTAATATCTTTTGTCATGGGATGGTCCCTCGTTTAAATACAATAAGCCCCTTTCATTTATAAATACTTTTGTTTTTAAATATCAAGCACTCAATATGGTTGTTTGAAGAGGAAAACCCCCTTGATTTCCACTGGAAAATCGTGTTTTCTGGCTCTTTTTCGCATCTACGTGGGGTGGTTGGTGGTGTAATGTTTTGAGGTGGTTGTTGAGAAAACTCCTCTTGCTTTATAAATAAAGGCTCTTTGAGAAGAGAATATGGTCTGTGATCTACGTAAGTGGTTTGATGTACGCATTCTTCACTCGGCACTTTCTCAATCAAAGGGATTTATGTTTGAACGACCTGCAAAAAAGGCGTTGGTTTTTGTTTTTAAAAAACCAAAACGAGTGGTATTTCACATGTGGTTTGTATTTGGGCCGATCGATCTGATCGAACTTGATGCTACAAAGAGAGTTCTTTTTGTGAAGGAACAATTCCGCCCTTGGCAGGTGTATTGCTTGCGTTTTGCATCAACCTACGTAGTAGAAGTACCTGCAGGTTCTGCAAGGAAGTTGGGGATTGCAAAAGGAAAGACTTTGAAGTGGTAGATGGAGGGAGTAGAGAGGAGTTTTGGGGGGGGTAGAGCGCTACTTGGTAACTTGTGCAATAGCATTTTCAATAGCATTTCCAACTCAATGAGAGATTTGACTACTCAGGAATAATAAAAAACCTAAAGGTTTATATATAAACCAACTACACAAATCGGTAGATACCGCTGACAACTCTTACGAAGAGGAACTATAACCATGATTGTCGATAAAGAATTTTTGAACAAGCTCAAAGACTTCGGACTCAACGCATACGAGTCAAAACTCTGGACAGCGCTTCTCTCAAGAGGTGTATCAACAGCGGGTGAACTCTCAGACATTGCAAACGTACCACGATCACGCTCATACGACGTTCTTGAATCCTTGGAGAAAAAAGGTTTTATTGTAATGAAGTTGGGAAAACCCATCAACTACGTTGCAGTTCCACCGCATGAAGTTCTCGAACGCGTCAAAAAGAAAATTGTTGAAAATGCTCAAAGAGAGCAGAAAATGATAGAAGAACTCAAGCGCTCAGAAGTACTCGAAGAACTCTCCGCTCTTCACTCACAAGGAATTGAAATGGTTGATCCCACCGAAATTTCCGGTGCAATCAAAGGACGATCAAATCTGTACTCACACATTGAACATATGATAAAAAACGCGGAGAAAAGCATCACGATCATGACCACAGAAGAAGGATTCTTAAGAAAAGCAGAGTCCTTCAAACACCTTCTCAAGCGAGCAAAAGAAAAAGGTGTTGATATTAAAATCGCAGCACCTGTTACCAAAAAAACGCAGCAACTAGCAGAGGAGCTCAAAGATATTGCGCAAATCAGACACATAAAGGATATCAAAGGAAGATTTGTACTTGTTGACAAGAAGCAAATAACATTCATGCTTGTTGACGATGCTCAAGTGCACCCCTCATATGATTCAGGTGTTTGGCTTAATACACCATTCTTCGCAGAAGCACTCTCAGAATTCTTCCACAGGGAGTGGGCAAGACAGTAGTAAAATCATAGGACGCACAACAAACCTATTTTAGAGGTGGTTTAGCAAACAGCTGATAACTGATAACCAACACGCAAAACCTTTAAATACCACTAATCCCCCTTTTATACGAAAAAGGAGGAAATCACTATGGTTCTGCCACTTGAATCAGTAACACTTGCAATCATCGTCGGGACGCTTGCAGCAATCGTTTACAGTCTACGTATTCTTGTTCTTCTTGAGAGAAGAATTGCTAACATGGATCAAAATCTTCTTCGCATTGCAAGACGCATTGGAAGAGAAGAGGTTCAAATTGAAAATCTACTCAAGAAGAAAAATAAATGAGCTTCAAGCAGACACTTTACGACATTAAGTCGCTTAAAGTGCAAGGTGCATCAAATGTTGCCCTTGCAGCTGTTCAATCATTACGTTTTCTTAAACCGTCAAAACAGTACGCCCAGGAGTTGCTCCGCGCACGCGATCAACTTCTCAAAACAAGAGTAACAGAACCCCTCATGCACAACGCGCTTAACTACGTTCTAACTCTAAATTTTGATCAAGAACCTGAAGAAATAAAACAACAACTTCACAAGCGCATTGAGTTCATAGAACAGTTTATTGAAGATTCCAAAAAAACTATTGTTGAATTTGGTGTACAAAAAATTCAAAACGGAATGGTTATTGCAACACATTGCCATTCTTCAACTGTGGTGGACATACTCATCGCAGCAAAAAAACAAGGAAAAACGTTCAAAGTTCTCAACACGGAAACGCGTCCTCGTTTCCAAGGAAGAGTTACTGCCCGAGAATTAGTGAAGGCAGGTATTGATGTTGAACACCACGTTGATGCAGCAATAGGAGTTATGCTCAGAAAGTCAGACATGTTTCTTATGGGAGCAGATGCTATCTCAACAGAAGGAAGCGTGTATAATAAAATAGGATCTGGAGCTTTTTCATACCTTGCATCATCTTTTGATTGCCCTGTGTATATCTGCACGCATTCATGGAAATTAGATCCACTCACCATTCAAGGAAGTAATATCGTCATAGAGGAACGCGATCCGAAAGAAGTCTGGGAAAAACCACCAAGAAAACTTAAAATTGCCAACCCCGCATTTGAGCGCATAGATCCGGATCATATACTTGCAATTATTTCAGAACTTGGCATCTATGCACCAGAGCAGTTAGTACCTGAAGTAAAACATCGCTACCCTGATTTGTTCAAATACTAAGAACACATTCAACTAATGCGTTCAGGCACTGATTTGCTTTTCAATCTCGCTAATTTCTTTTTCAATCTCTTTGATCTTTTTAGAATTATCTTCTTGTTGCATAAGCTCTCCACATTCAGGACACTTAAATTCATAGGTAAGAGCGGTATCAAACTCAAGTCTCATGCAAGCATTTTCACAGATGAAAAAAGGATTTCCGCTCTCACGTTCAAGGCGTGCCTTGAGCTTTTCTAATTTCTCTTTCTTGTTTTGTATTACGACATGTTTTAGTTGCTTGGGATTAAGAGTCCAATAGTAGATGTACCACCCCTTTGTTTTATCCTTTCTGCGGGTGAAAGAAACAAGGTTGAGGTGGTAGAGGCGGTAGAGCATATTTCGTACAATATTGACCTCTTCTTTGATCATCTCTGCGAGGCGAAATTCCGAGACATTTTTCTTATTTTTAAGAAGTTTAACAATGGCCACAACGTCAGGACCTGCAACGTCAGCAATGGTTTCTTCGATGAGTTTGTTAGAAAGTTTCATGGGCGTTAGCACCAAGCCCATTTATATAATTTATAAATATTCCGCCCGGAACCTCCTTTTATACTCTTTTATGCTCCGCCCAAAAAGATAACTATATAAAGGGGACAAAAAGGAGGGAATGTATGGTAGCACCAAGACTACGCTCAAGAACACTAAGAAGAGTATTCAGAAAGACTCCAGGAGGCAAAACAGTTGTTCTTTACAAGAGAAGAGCTGCTAACAAGCCCCGTTGCGGTCTTACAGGACAAGAACTTCACGGAGTACCAAGAGGGACTCCAAGCAAGATCAAAGCGCTTCCAAAATCAAAGAAAAGACCCCAAAGACCCTTTGGAGGCGTTCTTTCAAGTGAAGCGATGAGACGTGTTCTTATCGAGCGTGCAAGAGCTCTTGACCAGGAAGAGGAGAACCTTGAGCGGTAACGCCCAAGCGGGATCGAACTAGGTCGAAGACGGAGGAAGTAAAAAATGTTTGATATTGGACGTGTATGTGTAAAAATTGCCGGAAGAGATGCCGGAAAGAAATGTGTTGTTATCGATCA
>RFJL01000023.1 GCA_003695435.1 Candidatus Woesearchaeota archaeon | reverse complement strand
CGGTGTGCCCCTCACGCCAAATGCTCGTTCAACGTGATTATTTTTTGGGTTTGTGTCATTGCATGTTGGGTGTAGTGTTGCATTGATAAGATAGGTTTTTTCTAGTCCTTCGAATTTTGGTGTGAAGGATTTTGTTGTAAGTGTTGATGTGTTTCGGGGTTTTCGTGACCATTTTCCATAAATATCCTGGACACCATATTCAATAGCGAACGGAAAGGTTGTGTTGTTTGTTTTGAATTTGTAGGTGAGCTGTTGTTTGTTGTTAAGGATGGTTTGTGAGAGTTCCAAGTCAAGGGAAAGGTCACAAGGAATGGTTTTCTGATCAATTACAGTGATGTTGTGACAAGAAATCGCATCTTCACTTTGAGCACAAAGGGAATAATTTCCAGGTTGGAAGAATGTGTATGACCCGGTTCCTTTGGTTTTCCTCGTGTGGATAAAGAATTCAAGAGTTTCTTCTTTGAGCAGATGATGTTCTTCGTTTAAGTCGTAAATGGAATAGGTAAAAGAGATGTTTCTTGGATTTGCTCTATTGGTGATGGTGAAAAAACTGTCGTAGTGCGTAAGATAATATGTCTTGCTCAATGATGTTATGAGCAGTGTTGCGTTGTCATAATCGTTGGGTTTTCCTGGAGTGCCACCAATTGTTTTTGAGGGAATGAACGTTGATCCGTTGAATGCAAGAGAGGCTCCATCTCCATTTGCTCCTTGCGATGGCGCGTAGGTGTAGGTGTAGTTGTTGAGGATGATTTGCGTTTCTTTGTTTGGGAGGGTGAAAGGAACTTCTTCTCCCGGAACAGCATTGTAAAAAGTAACAAAAGACTCATTATCTTCATCATTGCCATCCTCATATTCACGTGCTAGGATGTAGTAGGGAGTTGTTGGTGTGAATGAATAGGTGTGATTATTGATACGTATGCTCTGAGTGGTATTAAGTTCTGTGCTGTTTTCTGTGTATATTTCTATCCATTCAAGATCATAGTCTGATCCTGGTGGGTTGTACATGACTTCTGAGAGTTTTGATGCACTAACAAGCGTAAGGGTGGCGAGGAAGAGTGTTATGTATCTGAGCATGTAGGATGAGGCGTTTATCGTTTAAAATGAGTTGTGAGAGAAAAAACGAAAACATTTCACACTACTCCCTAGTGCTCAATAATATTTTTAAGGGCTTTACGGTACGGTAACTCCTAGGGGGAGTATAACATGGGATTATTTGATTTTCTCAAAAAAAACGAATTAGAAGAACCACCAAAACCAGCAGTAGACTTGACATCAGCCGATGCACTTCCAAAACCGCCACAGTTAATGCCTGTTGGCGAACAACAAATTCCCGAAGTTCCTGAAATTACTGATGTTCCAGATAGCATTCCTGAACTTGAATTACCCGAACCACCTATCGAACACGAAGAACAACAAGGACAACCAGAACAAGTTATAACACAACCAGAGCACGTTGTTGAACAAGCCGAAGAACCACGTGAAAAACCACTCACAGGACCTGTTTTTCTAAGGATGGAACAATTCAGAGAGGCAATGAGAGGTCTTCACCGATCAAAAGAAGCTCTTCGCTCAGCAAATACTCACTTTGATAATATAACATCCGCTAAGAACGATCAAGATAAATTGTTTGAAAGTCTTCGCCTCATCGTAGAAGATATGGAAAGAAAACTCCTCTACGTTGACAAGACACTTTTTGAAGGAGGAAACACATGAACGAACGCGTATTTGTTAAGATTGAAGATTACGAAGATGTGAGTGAAATTGTTGATCTTCTGCGTAATAAAGTTGCAGAAGCAAAATCCACCATTGAACACATTGAAGCACTCAAAACTCAAGAAGATCAAGTTCTTGATGAGTGGAAAAAAGACATCACACTTGTTGAGAGTAAAATTGATTTCCTCAACACCACTCTGAAAAGCCCATGAGTTACTACGTTAATGTTGAAAAACCTGTAGAGACACGAAAGTCTTTATTGCAAGCTTCAAAGCAGTTGGTTATTTCTTTACAGCGCTATGAAGATCTTAAAAAAATCAGAGAGCAAAAACTTCTTTTGATGCACGACCTCAAAGAGCTATGTGCACAAACTATTGACACCATCGATCATCTCAAACAATACCTACCTCAAGAAGAGGTACAAGTATCCGAACAACCAGCCACCAAGAAAAAACAGCAGAAAAAGAGTGAATTGCACAATCTTGAAGCTGATTTAAAGATGATCGAAGAAAAGCTCAAATTACTTGAGTAAAAGCAGCAAGGACAATAATCTTTAAAAACCCCTTGAACCAGGGAATAGCTATCCTTGTGGGGGTAGCAAAGTCTGGTCAAATGCGATAGACTCAAGGTGAACGCCTTATTGGCCTACATGTGGAATCTATTCCCTTTGGGTTCAAGGGTTCGAATCCCTTCCCCCACATCTTTTTTCAAAAAAGTTCTCTTAGAGTCATGTGTTGTAAGGGCTTGTGTTATGCTTCATGCGAGACTGGGCATTTCTTGTCAGAGTAATCGCAGAACACGCAGCAACTTTTCTTAGCTTGAATGAGTTCTTTGCAGGACTCACACAGGTAAAATGCCTGGCATTTG
>RFJL01000022.1 GCA_003695435.1 Candidatus Woesearchaeota archaeon | reverse complement strand
CTCTTCTTCAGAAGCAGACTGTGCAGAAGAACTCTCTTGAGAAGAGGGTTGTTCATCAGATGACTCCTCTGACACGGATTGCTCTTGAGGAATCGTCGAATCTTCTTCTAATTCTTCTCCGAAATCCTCAGTATCTTCATATTCTGGCTTTGCGATTGGTTGTGCCACAGGACCGTATTCCTTTTTTGGCTTAGGTGGGTTGAGAGCTTCACCTATTTTTTCTGCAAAACCTACTTTGGTAAGCACTTTAGTAACACGAACACGGCAATGCTCGCCTTCCTTTGTGTTCGCAACGAACAAAACGAAACCTTTTACTTTTGCTATGCCATCTCCTTTTTCACCGACGGCCTCAATAGAGACATCAAATTCGTCTCCTACTTGAACTGGTGGACTTGATTGTTGCATTTATGTACCTCTTAGTGTTGTATACATCTGCGCTTACGCACATGAGAAAACAGAACTCCCCCTGCTTTTTAAAAATTGTGCAAAAAGAAACGAGAAAAAATTGAAAAGAGTAAAAAGCACTTTTAAACGTCTTTAATACCCTCTTCCTTGACAACAAAGCTCGCTTCGCCATCAGGAAGGTTAGGCGCATCAATGAGTTTTGCTACTCTCGTTCCCTTCTTACCCTTTCGCAGATAAATTCTAAACGTTGATGCGTGACCCACAATATTCCCTCCAACTGCTTTGGTGGGATCTCCAAAGAATTGTGCAGGATCAACTTGCACTTGATTCGTCACATACACGCAAATATTATGCATATCTGCTAACTTGGAGAGTGTGTGCATGTGCTTGTTCAGTTTTTGTTGGCGCTCTGCAAGTGTTCCTCGCCCCACGTATTCTGCTCTGAAATGCGCGGTGAGGGAGTCTATAATAACAACTTTAACGTTGAGTTTTTCATCATGGATGAGTTCACTTACTTTTTCAGCAAGCAACATTTGATGATCTGAGTTGTATGCTCTTGCAACTTTGATGTTTTTAAGAACTTTCTCAGGATCAAGTCCTGCTCCTTGTGCGAGTTGTTTGATACGCTCAGGCCTAAACGTGTTTTCTGCATCAATGTAAACTGCAACAGCATCAGGATCATCAAGCTGGCAGTTAACTGCAAGAACATGACCTACTTGGGATTTACACGAGCCGAACTCTCCAAAGCACTCAACAATAGCGCTTGTTTCAAAACCCCCTCCGAGAAGTTCATCAAATGCCTTTGAACCGGTGGGGATTTTCTTAATACGCGCTCTTTTTTCAAGCATTTCTTGACCAGAGCTAAAGCCCATACTCATAGCATCTCTTGCAGCATTGATCATTTTCCTTGCTGCAGACTCAGAGACTCCTGCTGCTTCTACTAGTTGGCCAGGTGAAGCTACCGCTATGGACAAAACAGTATCAAATCCACCTTCCACAAGTTTTTCAGCTGTTGCTGGCCCTACTCCGGGAAGTTCTGTGACTTGAGGTTCCTTTTCCTGATTAGTGTTGTGAACCATAATGGTTTCTTCTACTTCGTTTTCTATGTGGGGGAGTGCTTCTGTCATGTGATAATCACCTCATTCTTATAAAAGATTTGGCGAAGAAAGTGTAAAAATTACACTTCCTCCACAAGGAGACCATCCTCGTTTTCAAGCTCGGTAAGTACGAGATACTCGTAAGCTTTGTTGAGGATTAAAACCGCTTTGGGCAGGTCATTGACACGCAAAGAATTGGTGGTTTTCCACGTCCCATCCTTATCTTTATAGTTGCGCTCAAAAGAGACTGTTCGATAGGTCTCTTCCTTACCATCGCGTTGTGTTTTATTGTTCCAAATTGTTGCGCTAAGAGCTCCTGCTCTGAATTTTTTTTCTGGTTGTGTCATTTTTTACCTCGGTTGCTTTCGCATTTTGTTTCACCACCTTCTCCCCTTGCTGCTTTGCCACAAGGATCATCGTTGATGTCCGATGAGAAGATATAAGAAATCGGCCTTTATAACTCTCATTGATGATTGTCCAGTGTCCAGTGATAGTTTCTGAAAGTGCGTAAAGAGTGTGTGGAACCTGTTTTAAGTTAATTTCTAAGAGATTTTTGCCACTTGTCCAGTTAGGTGTGAAGCAACAAGTAACCATCAAGTGCTAAGAGCAAACCTAAGATGATGAATTCCGTGGGGCTCCCAACACGAAAAACACCCCCTCTCCACGTCCAGTTAGAAAGAGGGGTGAATGGTTTTATACCTTCTTTAGAGAGCATATCTCCTATAAGATGTGATGTGTATCCGAGAAGAAGAGGAAAAGTGAAACGAGTGGTGTCAAACAACCAGTACACAAGAAGGGTGATGAGTGGCAATGCGAAAAGAGAATGAAAAATCCCTCTGTGTTTGAAGAGTTTTCCAATAATTTTGAAGTATTTTCCTATTGTTGATTTAGGGTGATCAATGTCGGGAAGTAGTGCTCCAAAAAGTACGAGAAGAAAGAACAAGATTTGATGCGATACTGCAACGTACTTGAGTGCGATGAGTGCGAAGAGCGCTGCAAAGGCCACGTGTGTTTTCATCAACATTTATTTGCACACCTTTTTGATGACTGTTTCGTAGCGCGTTTTGTTTATTTGTGTTGTGATCTTCTTTGTTCCTGTCTTGTTTTCATACCGTTGTGTTGTTACGCATACAGGGTTGCTAAGATCTGATGTTTTAAGAATGTCAAGCGCGATGTTTTTTTGCGAATCGGGTTGCGTGTACCAAGTAAGGTAGAATGTTTTTGTTGAATGCGCGTCTATGACATGTTCGCGTGGTGGCATGTCACGATCAACTTCTTCCCCGTTGATCAAGTATACTTTGGTGATCTCAAAGAGCCCGTTTTCTTCTTCGTTATTTGTGACGTGCGCTGTTCGTCTTAGAACATCCCCGTCCCACCAGGGATCTTCATAGGTTATGGTTACTGAAAAGCTGGTATTGCATTCTTGAGTGCGCACTGGTTGTTCAAAAACGTATTCTTGCGTATACGTAACGTTTTGTGTATAGGGTACAGGGACTTTTTCAAACACCGTTACTTCTTGACATGTGCAACCAAGAAGAAATAACAGAGGTAACAAAGCTAAGATGGATTTCATAAACAAATTAGGGTGTCAAAACCCATAAAAAAGTATTCTCGTCACTTTATTGGGACAATCGCTCAAGTTCTTCTTGAGCTGAAGGTCCTACTTCTACATCGTAGCTCATAAGCTCAATGCGATCAAACATCTCATTACGATTTACCTTTCCTCGTACCTTTACCATTTGTCCGAGTAAATCATATTTTATTGCTTCAAAGGTTTCAGGAAATTGTCGCATTTCTAACATTTGTTCATGTGTTTTGTTCATGAGTTGTTGTGTTTGTTCTTTAAAAGCAACAACTCTTAGTGTTCCTGTTCCATCATCAAGAATGAAATTCGTTACGTATCCGTACTGGGGTTGAACTGCCCCATGTGATTCACAGACGAATTGATCTCCTTGTGCTCTTGCTCGTTTTGAGCATTCTGGACAAATTTCAAAGTAACGTGGGTCAAATGATTGAACAAGTGTTCCTAGAACTTCTACGATTTCTCCTGGCTCTTGAAGATCTTTAATTTCCTTTCGTGGAGCTTGTTGTCGTTGTGGTGCTGCAACTTCACCTATTTCAACACCTTCAGGGTTGCGTTCAAGCTTACTATTATCATTAAGGTGAATTTCTGTTCTTCCTTGATTTTCCTTTACGTACCCGTTGATGATGCGAACAGTATCTCCTTGTTGTAAGTTGCGCATGAGTTCTGTTTGATCGTGCCAACAGGTAATGCGAATAGATCCTGTCTCATCACCGATGAAAAAAGATCCGACTTTTCCCGATCCGCGCTCGTTGTTCCATTCTCTGATGTCGTAGATCTGTGTGATTTTTCCCACGACTTCTACGCCACCGATACCAGGAATAACCTCGTTAATTTTTCGCGGGCCTTCTTTTTGTTCAAAGAGTGTTACGCCTTGTTCATTTGCAACAATGTGTGCCGCCCCTTCTTTTGAGACGAGGCCGTTAAGATCTTTGAGTTTTTGCTCTATCTTTGCTTCTATTGCTTCTTGATCAAGGCCTGTTTGTTCCTTGATCCTCTCAAGAACTTGTTCGTAGGGAATTTTAAGCATACAGCTCAGAAACGCTACCCGCTTTATAAGATTTATGGGATTGCAAAACACCTTGCCAAAAACTGGCGGAGAAAGGAAAACATATTCGTTAGATGCGTGTCTATATGGTTACAACAGGTAAGGGCAGTGGTTGTGTGAAGGTGTTTCCTTGTGCATCTGTTGCGCGTGCTACGAGAACAGAGCATCCCGAAAAATCACTTTTTGGGATGATTGTTCCTTGTTGTATGTTTTGCGCGGAAGGTAGTATTGTTGCAAGATCAAAGGTGACTCCATCAACGTTGGGAACTGCATCTGCGCAACGCACCTCAACACGAAGAGGAGTGCTTTGTTCAAAAGATCCATCTATTTGTAAAAGTGTTTGTGGCTGCCAGGTGAGTTCATAGTGCGGAATTCCTGAGATTTCCATGCTCTCTACGTGAAGTTGGAGAAGTTGTGGTTCAAGATCGTCAGGGTTTGGCTCTCTTACATAAGGCTCAAGAAGATTGGTGGAGTTTTTCTCTTTTCCCTTCGCGTAGACACTTACATCAGAAGTATCTGCAATATCTAGCACAACAAAGTACTCTCCCAATCCTTGCTCATAATAGAGCGTATTGGGATCAGGAAGGAATGGGCTACTTGTTGTTGTCTCATACACGATTTCACAAGTAAGATCTGTGCAGGTGTAGCGAGGGGTTTGATCAAAGAGAAGTGATACAGACTTGTTAAGAGAGATGTTGTAGCGATGTTGAGTGATTGCTTGTGTGTCAAGAGGAAGCGTATTAAGTTCTTGTGTTGTTGCAGGTAACTCCCCTTCTTTTGTGAGAACGACGTATTCCTCCACGTTACCAAGAACAGGTTTCCAAT
>RFJL01000021.1 GCA_003695435.1 Candidatus Woesearchaeota archaeon | reverse complement strand
TCTCGAACAAAAAAACCTCCCTTTCGTGTACAACCACCCGTTCTGGTGTGAGTCCCACGAGGAACTTAATGAAGAAGCAGTAATTGAACTCATTAAACGCTGTCCTGTAATTGAACATAACCTGAGTGAAGTCTCTTCAGTTAATAAGAAAGTACTTGATCTTGCTAAAAAGTTTGGAAAGGGCGTCGTCGCAACAACAGATAGTCATTTTGGAGCACTAGGTGATGCCTTTGTTATCACGCCTCCTGCACATAACTTTCGTGAATTTTTTGATCACATAAAAAATCAAAGATGCCATCTCTTTGCAAAGAGTATGACATTAAACCGCGCAGTTCTAGAATCAAGAAACGTTATTTCTCAAGTATTCGAACGAGTCACAAGAGATGCAGGAAGCTCAACATTCAATCCCGATACAGGAAACAAACTCATCGATGCGCTCTCAATTCGTCTCTCCAAAATTGAAAATTCAATCACAAAATCACTTCTGCGAAAGTTCTTCGAAGCACTATCTTCAACTAAACTTCCTGCAATCATCTTCATGTTGTCAAAACACAAAAGAGCGTATAGGATTCTCAAAAAGTTATCTAATCAAGGTTTTCATAAGAAACAAGGATTTCTGGAATTTTTTTACGAATACGTATACTAAAAAAGTGTGAAGAATGTAAACTATTTTCCTGCTGCAATTTCAAGAATGTCCAGGTGCTTTAACTTGTGATCTTTTCCCACAGTCATTCTTGTTTTAACATCAACAGCGCGAATAAAGTTTTTTCCAAAGTCAGTATGCAAGCGATACGCGAAATCAAGAGCAGTGGTTCCCGAAGGCATTAAAAAACAGTCAGGCAATCTATTTCCATCTTTATCTTCAAGTTTCCCTGCTCCTCCCGGGTGGAGTGCAATGTATCCAAGAACATCAAACACCGACGTGTTAAGAACATCTTGAACTCCTGTTGTGGAGAACACATCAAGAATATTTTTTTGTATGTATTCAAGCGCTTTTCTTTGAGCATCACTAAGCTTAGATTCATCTTTTATGGTGAATTCTTTTTCACCAGGAACGTACTCAATAAGGCCATGTTTTGCCGCTTCTCTAAGAGCAAGTTCGCTTTCTGCAGAACATCCAATGATGTGATACTCTTTGAACTCTTGCTTGAGTCGTTCGAGATTCTTAACAGCTCCGGGAACATCAATTTTATTCGCTGCAATGACCATCGGCTTCGTCATTTTTCTTAATTCTCTTGCAAGTTGAAGAAGATCTTCATCAGTCCAGTCCTTAACTGAGGGGGGTAATGAGAGTGTGTTGAGTGCTTTTTTGACATGATCTTCGCTCACTTTAAGACCTGTAAGAAATTTTGCAAGACTTTTTGGCAAATCTTCCTTAAGCTGCATGACTTGTTTGGAAAATTTATCCCATCCCTTCGTGAGTAATGATTTGAACCAATAATCAAGTTCGTTCTCAAGAAAGGCAATGTCTTTTGCAGGATCATAACTAAGAGGCTCACAAGGCTCGCCTTTTTCATTAACCGAACCTGAAACATCAATAACATGTATAAGCACATCTGCGCCTGAGAGATCATTAAGAAACTGGTTGCCCATTCCAAGACCTTCATGAGCTCCTGGAACTAGACCTGCGACATCAACAAGCTCAACAGGAACAAATCGATAGGAACCCGCTACGAAACCCTCGCGGGGATTTGCAGGCTGTTTATTGCCAAGCTCCTGAGCAACATCCTTAATCTTAACATAACCCATTGCAGAATTTGGTTTTATCGTTGTAAAAGGATAATTTGCAATATCAACCTCTGCTAGGGTTGCGGCCTTGAAGAAGGTGGATTTTCCAACACTTGGTTTGCCTACAATTCCAATAAACATAAACCTTGAGTCTTGACAAGAGGTTTTTAAGCTTTCTCTCTCATACTCAACAATACCTTTAAATACATTGTACTACGTTCTACTCGCCAATGGGTGAGATGCCAAAACCTGGAAAAAAAGAAAAAATAGCTGATTTCTCTATTGTTTACAAAGACGTCTTTTCTTGGGAGTGGCTGTACAAAACCGTTCATACCTGGCTTAATGATGAAGGTTGGCAAGCGCCAGAAGGGGGGGATAAGTGGAAGGAAAAGAACTTCATTCAGCGCAACCTGCCGTTTGGAAAAGAGATTTGGATTTGGTGGAGACTACAAAAAAAACGAGGAAAATACATTATGACCTATCTGGACGTGGAATATCACGTCCTGGGAATGAACGACACCGAAATCTTGCACGAGGGGAAGAAAATAAAAGTGCAAAAAGGCGAGGTAGAAGTCTTCATCAAAGCATACATTCAGCGTGATCCAAAAGGCGAGATCAGCACACTTCCCTGGATGCGATCAAAAATGGTAAAGAACTGGTTTGAGAAGAGGTGGTATAAAGCAGAATACGATCAAGAGCTTGCAAAACTCTACAATGATGCGTATCGCCTGCAACACGCAATTAAACAGTACTTTGATATCAAAGGCTGGATTGGAGAGTATGCAGGAAAGCCGTTCATCCCAAAGAAGGGATTCTAGCACAGACGTGTCCAATGCCCTATTTGCCCCCCGTAGAGGTTCATCCTCCTGTTCCCGCCCAATACTTTTATAAATCACTTTTTGAGGATACTCTTCCGTGCCTCAGTAGCATAGTGGCTAATGCACCTGACTTGTACGGCAAACACTGCTCAAGCGATCAGGAGATCGAGGGTTCAAGTCCCTCCTGAGGCTTTTTTTTCACCATGGACAACTATGTAGAATTACAATCCCAGTATGGCCTTCCCTCTTATGAGGACCTCGATCATTACTTTGAAATCACTTCGATTGAAGAAGGTGTTTTTTTGCGTCAGGTGCGAAAAAAAATTGCTGAAAAATTTGAAGGTATTGCAACGCATTTACAAGACATTCTCAACCCTGATGCATCTCCTTCCTCGATGGGCGAGTCTTCCTTTTTTGATGACAACCAAAAAGAACGTATTTACTCTCTTTTCAAATCCCTCATGGTATTTATTAGAAAATCAAGCTTGCTCTCAATAGAAGACTCTGATGAGCTCAATGCACAATACATCAACGAAGCATTTTCTTTCTTCATTGAGCACAAAGAAGAATTCAAACAAATCTTTGAGCACATACAAACGTCGTGGAAGCAAGATTTAAATAAATCAGAACGAATTCACTACCTTGGATGAAACGCTTAATTCTCCTAGGACCTCCCGCAGCAGGAAAAGGTAGTCAAGCAAAAAAACTCTCAAAAGCTCTAGGAATTCCTCACATCTCAACAGGAGATCTTCTCAGAGAAGAAGTAAGTAAGGGTTCGGTCATCGGGAAAAAAATAAAAAAAACTCTTGAATCAGGAGATCTTGTTCCTGACAAGATCATTGTTCAACTTATTAAGAAAAGACTGGAAAATGAGGACGGGTTCATCCTCGACGGATTTCCAAGGGACATTGAACAGGCAAAACAGCTCCCTCTTGAAATAGATCATGTGATACTCATAGATGCGTCAGATGAAAAAATCATTGAACGCGTGTCCAAAAGAGAAATTTGCCCCACATGCGGTCGTATTTATGGTGTAGATGTACCGCCAATACGAAAAGGTTTGTGTGATGATGATAACACTCCTCTTATCCACCGCCCTGATGACAGACCTGAGAGTATAAAACACCGCCTTGAAGTCTATCATGAAAAAACACAACCGCTCATAAAGTATTACGAGGATAAACTTATTCGGGTAAATGGGGATCTGAGCATTGATGAAGTGTTCAAAGAAATTATCAAACAAATAACTGCTTGATAAACATCGTCGCGTAGCAACCTTTGGGAAGGGTGAATGAAAGAGTAATTTTTTGTGCATCCCCTAATTCATCTGGTTCTAAGTTTCCTATTTGAAGGTCTTCAACATCAACAACTGCATCGCGCACACCTCCTTCGCAAGTAAGAGCGGGAAGTTGTCTGTTGACAAAGCACTGCTGTTTGATGCCATAACGTTGAAGCAATGCTTGCAAGTGCTCATCTATATCAGTCTCAAAACCGACGAGGGGAGCTGAAAAATCTTTTGGACGTTTGAGAGGAACATGAAATGATCCAATGGATGTTTCAATCGTAGGACCGTCAAGAAGAGAGGAAACATATTCGTTGAATATTGCGCTTTGCACAGCATGTGCGTAGAAGGTGAGCAAAGAGTAGGGGAGTTTTTTGAGTGCGCCCACATAATCGCGAGGACGTTTTCCTAAAAACTCAGTTAGGGTTTCATTCTTCAAAAGCTCACATGCCGCCTCATATTCTTGTTTAAGCAAGCACAAGCCAATAGTTATATTATTCTTAGAAAAACGCTGATCATCAAAGTAATTGATAAACCAGTCACGATACAGTGGTTTTTTATGCACTCCTCGCACAACAAGTGTGAATCTGTTCCCTTTGAGAAAACCCCTCTTGATAGGCTCAGATCCTGCATGCAAGTACTCGAGTTGAATATCTTTATGTTTGAATCTTTGCACAGCAAAGGGTTTTCTTGTTCTTATGGAAATAATCTGGGTGGTGATTGCATTTTTGTCTTTAATTCCTGCAATTCCTATATCTTTAGGAGAACAAGAAAAAACCTTACACAACAAGTTTTGTACTTTGTACCAATCATAATTTGTTTTGGTAAGTCTAAAATAGTGAAAGGGGCCGTTTGACTGTTCTGGAAGAATACTCTCTTCTTCAACAATGAAATCTGCAGGTATTGCTTTAAGTTGCATGTTAGGATGTTCTTAGTTAGTCTTTATAATGGTTAACTCTGCGAACAGTATCTTCAACCCACAATCTTCTTAAACAACTACTTAACTCCCCAGTATATGCCCGGGTAGCATAACCTGGATAGTGCAGCGGACTCCTAATCCGCAGGTTGTGGGTTCGAATCCCATCCCGGGCGTTTTCTCCCGTGATGGTCTTATCATTACATCGAAGGATTTGAGAATGATTATGAAAAAACACAAGAAGTTAGAATTGTTTGAGGGTGATGGTGATCTGGTCAAGCAGTGGTTGTATGTTACCCATGAGTGCATGCTGTAAATGCGAAGTTACTACGAGAGTTAGGATTGCAATTCTTTTAACATCTTCATGATTTTTGCACCATCTGCTTTTCCTTTAAGCGCTCCCATCGCTTTGCCAATAATTGCTTTGGGATGAGCACCAGCGTTTTGAGAAATAATGTTAGAGAGTTCCGCGCGTAACTCATCATCACTCATTGGCTTATACTTAGAAAGATCAAAAGTGCCCTTGGCGATATCAAGAACCACTTGTTCAAGAGAATCTTTTACTAAATCGCCTTTGTTTAGCGCATCAAAGATCAACTCCCATTGTTCATCAGAAACCGTGATTTCCAGGTTGTGTTTTTTCCCTATGGTTTTAGGAAGAGAAATC
>RFJL01000020.1 GCA_003695435.1 Candidatus Woesearchaeota archaeon | reverse complement strand
TTTCCAGATGATAAGATTTGCGACAATCACAAGTCCATCAAGGGGACTTGTGCCTTTATATGCATCGTGATATATAGTTTTTACAGGAATTTCGCAATACTTAAGCTTTGCCCGTCCTGTATGAGCAATCATCTCACTCTCAACGCTATAATCCCTTGCGTGCCAACGTATAAGCTTGTACGCTTTAGTTGTCATCGCGCGGTATCCTCCTTGGGAATCATGAATTTTTATTCCATAGAGGAGTTCAATAACTTTTGAGATGAACCAATTGCCAAAACGAAGTAAGAAGGGCATTTGTCCCTCCCGTTTGCGCGTGCCAAAGACAACATCATGGTTCTTAAGCTCCTTTAAAAAAGCAGGTATCTCGCGAGGGTCGTGCTGTCCATCCCCATCAAGAAACACAAGATATTTTGCTCCCCTCTTTACTGCATAATCTGCTCCGGTCTTGAGCGCAGCACCTTTTCCCTGGTTAATTACATGTTCAAGAACAGTTGCTCCCGCAGCCACTGCTTCTGCAACGGTTCTATCAGTACTGCCGTCACTTACAACCACGATCTCCTCCGGTTTCTGCTTGGCAACTTCACGAACAACACGTGCAATATGTTTTTCTTCGTTATACGCAGCGATAATTACGGTGAATTTCATAGGGTGATGATGAACGCTCCAAGCATGATAAGCGCAATACCTCCTATTTTTCTCATGTTAAAAGGCTCATTAAGATGAAAATAACCTATGATTGCAAGCCACATGTAAGTAAAGCTGCTCAAAGGGTAGAGAACAGAGAGCGGAGTGATGCGTAACAATGCGTAGTACCCTACCGCTCCGAGCAAATAGACAATGCCCGCTGTCCAGAAGTAGTAGTTTTTGAGTAATTTTACGGGGTGGAGACTGATTGTTGGTGCTGCTTTTTTAAAGAGTATTGCCCCAAGCGCGCTGATAAGCATAACGCACATAGTCACAGGAATAATCCACCAAGCAATCATGCCACCACCTCTTTTGACGGTGAGCTATTAATTACCATAACCCCTAAAAGAATGATTAGTGTTCCTACAATTGTAGTGAAGTGTAATGTCTCTCCAAGCAAGACTGACGATACGATCGCAGTCCAAATAAATGAAAGACTGATAAGAGGATAGAGTTTACTCACATCCCCTAGTCGTAAAGCAAAAGTGACTATAAGAGACATAAAAAAAAGAAGAAGGAGAGAACTGACGAGGTACGGATTGAAGATAATACTCCAAACTGATGTAGTTATTCTACTCACACCAATCTTTCCGAGAAATTGTGCAAAAGCAGCAAGAAGTGTTGCGAAAACCATCATCACAACCCCTTTTGTTGAGACGTTCATTCGTATTTTGTCTTCCACACAAGAATGTTCTGTCCGGTGAAGCTTCTCTGCGCGCTTAAGAGTTCATAATGTTCATTATATCGTCCTTCAAGGAAGAAGAGCTGTGTGAAGAGACTCATCACCTGTTCAGGAGCAGTCACCAATATGCGAGACTGGTTTACATCAAGCAGAATTGCAAAACCCGAAGACTCATCATTAAGCACATGCTCTAATTTCTCCTCTCCTGCAACTGCAAGATTAGTGATGGGGATTTCTTGTGATCCGCTCTGCCTTCCATTTGCTACGAGAACAATTCTTGCGGAGCTGTTTTGGGGAGATGATAAGTTGATTGAAACTGAATGCATTACTATTTGTCCTCCTGCTTGCCGTCCTACGACCACATTTACTGGACACTTATACACCTCATTTTTTAGAGTACAAGACAGCCATCCGCTCATGTAGCCAGGCCAGCCAGACACCCACGTATTTTTCTGAGATTCTGTAGTAAGAGATGCCACTTCGTTTGCAATACTCTGTGCGTAAGAAGTGTTGTATCCGAAGAGATTCTCCATTTCAGCAACCGCAGTCGGTTTCTTTGCAAGATTTGAGACTATGTACGCGCGCTCAAAATCCCAGGAACCAAAATGCCCCCAAACCCCTGCTTTTCCTACCATGTCTTCACTGGTGATAAGAAGACTAGTGGGAGGTTCGCAGTGTGTCTTTTCAAGCACAGCATCAGGATTACTAATACCTGCAGCAATAAGTGCTGCGCGTGCTTGTTCTTCATCAAGAAGCAAAATCTTATCCATGAGTTTCTTTGCACGTACGGTTAGCGCAGGCATTCCATCATCCATTTGTTCAAGAAGAACATCAAATCCAGTGTATGAGCCACAGTTAAGCATTCTCTGAATGCCTATTGCTTCTGCCTCATTAGATGTTAAAAGCAACTTCCCAACCCAATGAGCCATCGGCGTATTCTGAGAGCCACCATCAAATGTTACAGGACGTTTCGCAATTGCTTTAAACCAGTGTCCAAAATCCCACCAGGACGTAATAATTGCCTCTTTCGGTTGCGTTTGATCAATGTTCACCAACGTATCATACCATGCATCATTCATTGAAGGTACTTCATTAAGAGCAACACCATGTGCTGCGCGAATTGGCGCCACAAGAATTAAACAAAGAAAGATAATGAGAAGGATGTTTGACCACTTTGACATCTTAGGGACGCGGGCACAAATAACTTGGTAGATCCAACCAATCGCAGTTCCTACTGCTATGCTGAAAACAGGAACAAGAACTAAGGTAAATCGAACTCCTTTTGTAGTTGCGTAGAGTGCAACAACAAACCAGACGAGGATGAGTAACGCATACTTGATATCAACACTATGCTTCTCCGTAAGCAAGAAAAAGGTCGCAACTCCTGTTGGAATTGCTAGAAGTACAACATAGATAAAAGGATTAAAAGATAAACCAAATGCGCTGGTGAGGAAAACTGCTGCGACAAGTGATCCTCCAACAAGCCACTTGTCGTGCTTCTTCCACTTCTTAAGAGGTATGAGAGATGCAATAACTCCAAAAAGAGCAAGTATGAACAAAAGACGACCCCCCATTTGCACCATTACCTGAGCAAGCGAAATATCATTGAGTTCTGCAACAGTGGTGAACACATTTGGCCACAAATCCTGCTTTACAGCATTATTAATCCCCGTGAAAGATATTGCACCAAATACACTATTAAGAAATTGTGAAAAATTAAACAACAATGACACTGTTACAATCACAGAAAGAACAAACATTACTGCCAGTATGCCTGCGTTAGCAAACGCTTGTTTATCAATAGATTTCTGCAACAACCCTCGAACAAGAACATATATCATATACCCTACAATGACCACCACAAGAATATCAAAAATATACCACCAACCCATCCAAAATTTACTATACAGCCCCAGAGTAATTCCCGAAGCCAATGAAAGAAGCAGTTTATGTTTACGTTCCTTTGATTCAAACGCTTCCAAAAAAAGCCAACACACAAACAGAGGAAACAACACGTTATACGCATCAGTATCTGCAAAGCCAGCAGGAGTTCTTGAGAGAAATGCCGTATGTATTCCTACAAGCATCGCGGCAACAAAACCCCCTAAATTACCAGTTTTTCTTCTAACTATCAAGAAAGCAGGAATCACACACAATGCTGCGAGAACTGCTGGCACCCAGAACGCAGCTCCCATCAGACTAATACCCCTATCAAAGACAGAAAGTACTTTGTAGAATGCAACAAGGACTAACGGGTGCCAACTGGCATCCACTTTACTACCTAACGGCGCAAGTCTTGTTGAGTCCCACGGTTTTCCATCTTTAAGGGTGGTACCATAATGTCCATGTTGAAGGTAATTTTCAGCATATTGATAATAAAAGTAAGGATCTATTGCTAAGAGATAGGTCTCACCATGATCATTCTTGAGTTTCTGTTTAAATGCCTCGCTTGTTCCTTTTATCTGTGCATCAAGTTGGGCTTTGTTCTGTTCAACAAATTTTTGATACTCTTGTTCTATGAGCGCCTGCCTATTTTGAGGAGGAAGATTCGGATACCTTGCATTGATTTGTGCGGAGATTTGTGATTGAAGGTTATTTTGCACCGTTTGTTCTGCCCAGTGATCAGTTATGGGTAAATACGCAGGGTATGCTCTGAAAAAAAATGCAAGAAATAATGGAACAAGTATTGCCAAAATTGTTAGCCACGTCTTTGCATCTATTTTCTTAATGAGGTTTGTGAATACACTAATGTCCAATTCTTCTTTTGCCACTTTTTTCAACCACCAGTAAATGACCCTAGGAGGATTTGAACCCCCATCTCTCGGTCTCTCCTGGATTGGCAGATGAATGATGCCAATCGCATCATCCGAAGCCGAGTGTTCTATCCAG
>RFJL01000019.1 GCA_003695435.1 Candidatus Woesearchaeota archaeon | reverse complement strand
TAAACCCTCCTGCGGGAAGCGCAGGATCTTATGCAGTAACCTTCATCGTATCAGATGGAACAATCACGGATGCAGAAACTATCACGATCTTTGTCTTGCCAGCACAACAAAACAACGCACCCGTACTAGAACCTATTGGAGATAAACAAGTTGATGAAGGAGCAACACTCTCTTTTCAAGTATCTGCAACAGATGCTGATGGTGACGCACTTACGTACACCGCATCAGGTGTTCCAGCTTTTGCAACGTTCACCGGCCAGACGTTTACTGCACAACCTGGATTTTTTGATGCAGGAACCTATACTATCACGTTTACTGTAAGTGATGGCAAAGCAACAGACTCTGAAACAATCACACTTAGCGTTAATAATGTGAACAGAGCACCTGTGTTCACCCCTCTTTCAGACCGCTACGTTGTAGCAGGCAACCAGATCACGTTTAGCGTTCTTGCAACAGATGCTGATGGTGACGCACTCACATATGCTGCTCTCAACCTGCCTTCCTGGGCAAGCTTTGACGCACAAACAAGAACCTTTACGGGAACACCACAAGAATCAGACGTGGGAGACTACTCCGTTACGTTCACCGTTAATGACGGCCTTGCATCTTCAAACCTTATCGTACCCATTCACGTACTCAGCTCAGGGTCAGGATCAAACAATCCACAAGTCTCAGGACTCAACATCTTTGAAGACGCTGCATTTTCACAGATCGCAACGCAATTCAATAGAGGAGAGACAATGTACATCTCCTTTATGCTCACGAATAACGGAGCACTCACACAAGACGCAGTTGATGCATTACGCGTGCAATTTGAAGGTGGTGCAGTAGCAACTGCAACACACATCTCAAACAATAACGGTATCTACTATTATGCCGTTGATGTGCCTCTTGTTGATGCTGCTCTTGGAGATGTTCATATCATAGAGATTGACGCATTCAACCAAACAATGCAACAACCTATCCAACTACCTATTTTGAACAACGTACCTGTTATGGACAAGTTGGCTCTTGATGCTCAGTTCAATCAAACCCTTGCAGATCAGTACATCTTTGACCTTGCCCTGTTTGCAAGCGATGTTGAAGATGCAAACAATTTGAACTGGTTCGTCTCAGGATACGATACGGATGTCATCACTGTTGACATCTCGGGAACACTTGCTACTATCCTAGTACAAGGAGATGGTGCAACACAAATCTTCTTCCAAGTCTTTGACTCAGAAGGGGATCGCGACACCCACACCGTACAAGTAAGGACTAACACGTCACAAGACCACATCTTCCAATGCTCTGATGGTATTGATAACGATAACGATGGTCTTGTTGATCTTAGTGATCCTGATTGTGATGGGGGAAATGACGATTCAGAACACACCCTTGCTCAGTGCAATGATGGGGTAGATAATGATGGCGATGGTCTTGTTGACCTTGCTGATCCTGACTGCGATCACCTCACCGATAATGATGAGAGCTCAACGATTGAGTGCTCTGATGGTATTGACAATGACCAGGACGGTCTTGTTGACCTTGCTGATCCTGATTGTTCAAGTAGTACTGATGATTCAGAAGAACCCACTGTACTTAGTCAATGCAATGATGGTATCGACAATGATGGTGACGGGTTTACAGACATCTACGACGAAGACTGTTCAAGCTTTGGTGACGACTCAGAAACACCTGAAGAAATACCTGTATCACAAGAACCGGCGCATGATCTTAGAGGTCATGATGCACTCTACATTACCAGCACAGCGCTGATTAGTGATCTTAACAAGGACGAAGTACTTGTTGCTATCTCTCTTGAAAACGAGCTTGGCTTTGACCTTGAAGATGTCGATGTCACTGCGTATATTGATGGTATTGACTGGAAGAAATCTGGCAAGTTTGATCTTGATGATGGTGATCAGACCACCATAAGAGTTCAGTTTGATAGCAGAGATCTCACACCTGGCGTGTATGATCTTGGCATCATTGTCCAGAACGATGATATTAGACGCGTTGTATGGCGCGATCTACGCGTTCAAGGTTAATTATTTATAAATACATAAAGGCGAATAACTACTAAATAGTAGTACAAATAAGTAACCTTTATATATAGGTACTCCTCACAAGGAGTAAACTTACATTAACAATGGTTGGAGGAACAACAATGGATATCAAAAAACTGTGTGCATTCATCGTGTTTGCCATGCTCGTCATTGTCGGCGGCAGTGCACAAGCACTTGATGGATCAATCGACTTCGTCAAATTCGACGGAGATGAACTAACCCCAGGCACTTCATCCGTGATTGACTATCAACGAGATGAATCCTACGAAGTCAAAGTCAAAGTAACAGCATTTGAAGATGTGAAAAATGCTGAGATCGAAGCGGTCATCGTCGCACAAGACGAAGACGACAGAGTATCAGACGTTACTGATACCTTCGACCTTGATGCTGGAAACTCAGTCATCAAAAAACTCAGCCTTGATCTCAACCACAAAATCGATGCTGACAGATACACTCTAAGAGTCTACTTCAGACCTGGACTCGGTGACGAAATCGTTCAAACCTACACACTCAACGTTAAAGAACTTCGTCACAACATCGTCATCGAAGACTTCGATATCGACCCAGCATACGCTGTGGAAGCAGGACGCTCAGTACGAGCACTTGTTGATATTGAAAACTTCGGAGAAAAAGACGAAGACGACGTTAAAATAGAAGTAGCTATTCCAGAACTAGGAGTAAAAGCACTTCCAGACTACCTCGACGTTGAGTCAGGAGAATCAAAAACGTCAGAAGAACTCTACCTACGCATCCCACAATGTGCAGAGGCTGGAGAATACGACATCATCGCAACAGTGACCTATGATGATGGTGACGAAAAAACAACTGCGGTAAAAACCATCAAAGTAACTGATGGAAGCACCTGCAACGCACAACCTGTAAACAACAATGCAGGAACACCAGCAGTTGAAGAAGCTAAACCAGTCATCAGCGTAGGCGCACAAAGCCAAGACGTCGTAGCTGGCGAAGGCGGAGCAATCTACCCAATAACCTTCACCAACCCCACCTCCACCGCGAAAACATACATCATTGGTGTAGAAGGAGCAGAAAGCTTTGCTGACGTACGCATGAGTCCATCAAACACCGTAACTGTCGGTGCAAAAGACTCAGAAACAGTTTACATCTACGTTGCAGCAAAAGAAGACGCAACAGAAGGAGCACACAGCTTTGTTGTTAGCGTCAAAGATGCAGCAGGAAACCAAGTCAGCTCACTAAGCCTCTCAGCAAACGTCACACAAGCACAAGGAACATCAACAGTAAAGAAAGTATTCGAAACTGTTTTGATTGCTCTTATCGTCGTGCTTGTAGTACTCGCACTCTTAATTGCTTACAAAAAAGCAAAGAAAGAGGGTGACGAAGGAGAAGGCGAAGAAGGCGACGACTACGTTGCACAAACCTACTACTAGAACTATCTAGTAGCACTTAATCTTTTTCCTTATTCTTTTCCTTTTCAGTCTCTTCTCATCTTTATTAAGACCATTTTTTGCATGCGCAAAAAATCTTGAAGGCTTCTTGTAGCCACTTATTTTTCACGAAGTGAAAAATGGTCTTATATACTCAATTAAGATTAACTCAAAAACGTCAACACATTTATAAACAACTTTTCACCCCCTCAAACCCATGAAAAGAGGTGTGCTGTTCCTATACATCCTGATTCTAGCTTTGCCTTTCCTGCACGCACAAGACCTCTACGAGCCAGATGGCACATACACCAACGCCACGTGGATACCAACAAACGGCACGTTTCAACAACACAACTTCACCGTTGATGATCAAGACTGGGTCAAGTTCAACGCAACAGCAGGACACGTATACGTCATCAACACTACCAATCACACACCAATAAACATTACTGATACGCAAATAGAACTCTACAGTACAGATGGAACAACACTTCTCGCAGAAAACGACGATATCAAACTAGGCGTTACAAGAACATCTGAGATCGTATGGAGAGCAACACAAAACGGCACGTATTACGTCAAAATTTTTGAGTGGTCCAACAGTGGAGGCGGAGAATACGGCATTCGTGTAGAACAACAAGGAATACTCCAACCCTACCTCATAACACCCAACACATCATCCACTGCGTACTTCAATAACACCTTTAACATCACGACCGGAGTTCTTTGCAAGGGGGGTCCTTGCACAAATGTAAAAGCAATACTAGATCCTCAAGAGCAAAACGCAAGCGAGCATCTTAGCGTCATTGTCACCTTCAAAGAAGACAACTACCTACCAAAAATAGAAAGTACTGATAGCAAAGAAATCAAACACGTCAAACTCAAAACAAGAGAAAAACTCCTTGAAAGAAAGGCAAACATCATCGCACGATCAACAGGCGCTACTATCAACAAGACCTCAAAAACAGTTCCAATTTTCACAGCAAATGTTACCAAGGATGAGATAAAAAAACTCCTTGAACGAGATGATATCATTAACGTGGAGATTGACCGTCCCATCGCTATTATGCTTGACACCAGTGTCGCATCAATCAATGCGGATAACATCACCTACAAGGGACTTCAAGTCAATGGCTCGGGAGAGACGGTCTGCGTTATTGACACAGGCATTGCATACACTCACGCGGATTTTGGCTCCTGCGCACAAACAGCAAACATTAGTGATGGCTCCTGCCCAACAGTTATAGGAGGCTATGATTTTGTCAATGGTGATAACGATCCTATGGATGACAACGGTCACGGATCACACGTAGCAGGGATTATCGCAAGCAGAGACCCCACTTATACCGGCGTAGCACCAGGCGTGAAGCTCGTTGCGATCAAAGCACTTAACTCGGCAGGAGGAGGATCGCTTTCCAACGCAGTACTTGGAGTTGATTGGTGCGTTGCTCACGCAGCAGAACTTAACATTTCCGTTATTACTATGAGCTTAGGTGATCCTACATACCACTCGAGTATGTACTGTGATAGAGAAGACACATCCATGTCCGCTGCAATCAACTCCGCACGCGCACAAGGCATCATCGTCACCGTTGCTTCTGGAAACGAGGGGAAAGGAGCAAGCGGAGCACAAGGCATCTCAGATCCTGGATGCGTTGAAAACGCAACAAGCGTAGGCTCAACAGATGACGGAACAACCATCTCCAGCTTTACCAACAGAGGACTCACCCTCGACCTTCTCGCGCCAGGCGAAGCAATAACCTCAACAGCACACACAGGAGGACACCGCGTTGACTCCGGAACATCCATGGCAACGCCACACGTTGCAGGACTCTCAGCACTACTCATCCACTATTTCAAACTCAACTACAACAGATCGCTTGAACCAGAAAACCTTGAACACATCTTAAAATTCTCAGGTCAAAAAATTCTTGATAGCGCAACAGGACTCACCTTTCCACGCATCAACGCAGCAAGTGCAATCCAGTTTAAAGGAGCAGTGCCCACAACAATAGGTGCTGAGCCGTTCTACACTACGTCACCAAACCCTGTAAGTTGTGGAGATCTCAACGATGGAGACTCTTGCAACACCACATGGCAAGTAATACCAACAAGAAAGGGAACTTATGAATTCTTCACTATTTACACAGGATTCTACCAAGAAATAGATACCCCCCATTTTAACCTTACAACGATCATACCCACCATCAACTTCACCGTGGAGAAAACAAGCAACACTTCAAACGCAGGGCTTAACGCATCACTATTCTACACGATAACCATCACGAACTATGAGAATGAATCCATCAACGTAACGCTAGAAGAACTCTTCTCCAACTCATCATTGCTCTTTACAAACACCTCAGAAAATCATACCAACTACGTCTGGAATTTCACCCTCAACGCAAGTCAGAACAAAACGATAACTCTCAACGCACAAACACTCACAGACGGAACGATTAACAACACAGCACGTGCAACAGCAACAAGCTCGCTTACCACTATCACTAAACAATCAAGCGCACTTGTTAACATCACCGATATCACAGCACCTCAAGTACACAACATCAGCATCAAAGGACCCAAGACAGTAGGTGCAAAACACATCCTAACACTCAACGCAACAGAGAACACTGCAATAGACACTGCGATCATCTCCATTAACGCATCAACACTTAACACAACCAATCTTACGCTTAACGCCACCTTGCAAACACTCTTCATACCAAATGCATCTGATAACTACACGCTGCGTGTTTTCGTTAATGACACAACAGGAAACATCAACGACTCCTTCACAACAACACTTCAAGTCTTACCTGACGATGATGGAGATGGCATAGCAGATACCAATGACACGATCAAAGGAAACGTATCCTCGATCAACGCAACAGGAATAACAACAATACAACTCTACATCAATGGATCCCTCTTCAACAACACTCAAAACCCCTCAGAAAACACCACCATTGAACTAAGAAAAGGAACAACTCCCTTCATCAACTTCACCTACGATTTCACAACTCCCCTTAACTTAAGTAACATTACACTCATTCAATCAGGAGATGAACTTGTCATCAACCTAGGAGTAAACACAACAAAAACAGTACTTTTTGATGACAACTCCTACGACTCCTTATGTGTTAAAGATGCAATAACCACAACGACAGGAACGCTTAGCGCAGACTGTACGGGACAAGACGAATATGACCTCACCCCTTGCTTAGGAAACAGCAGTACAACAACGGTTGCACACATCTTATGCGAAGACATGGGAAACACCATTAAGCTTTCAAACCTCACCCACACCGCAATAAAAGGAACCAAAACAACCACGTCAAGCAACTCAGGAGGAAGTAGCGGAGGTGGTGGAGGAAGCGGGGGAAGTAGCAAGAGCATCATTCAAAAAGTTGTGTTAGTAACACCAAGCACAACCACGCAGACAGTAACACTTCAATCAGGAAACATTCTTCGCGTAGTCCTTGACAGCGGATCATATGATCTCACCTTTACCAACTACGGTAACGGTGTTGCAACCTTAAAAAGATTTGACGGAGGTCAAGTAGGTCTCCTCAAAGGAATCTCCTTTGACATTGATATAACAGGAGACGCTAAAAAAGACCTTGTTGTGCTGTTTGATGACTCTGATAAAGAGTCAATCCTAGAAATTACTCTTTACCGACCACTTCCACGCACGTACCCAACATTGCCCTTGCCAAAACAAAAAAGGGAAAACGCCTCAATCATAACGCAAGAAGAACAAACATCACAAGAAATCATAGAAAAAATTGCAGAAACATCCTCCCCTGACCAACAAGAAGAAAACAACAATATCACACAAGAACTCACACAAGAATCCACGCTCGAAGAGAATCTTACACAGTCAGCTCCCTACAAAACCATTGCAACAATTCTTTTAGTACTTATCATAGGGGTGTTAGCATACAAAACTCCTCGTAAAAGACTTCTCAAGAAAGAACCTAAGAAAAAAACAATAGAAGATGAAATAGAACAAGAGCTTAGACGAATTTAAGCGCAGCATAACTAACAACGTTCTTCCACTCACCAAGAATCTTTCCCGTATTCGTGTAGTGTACGAGTTGAGCCTCACCCAAAAACGCTTTTGCAATAAGAATGCTGTTTAATCCAAACCACTGCACACTGTTTTCGTGAACATATTCAAGAAGTTTTTGAGGTGTGTTGATCAGAGAAATCATCGTTCTATCAAGCTCCTCAAGTTTTTGTTCTACATCAAGCTCAAAGGGAAGGTAATGATACCCCGGACCATAATGTGTAAGGTTGGTGGAAATAATCCATTTCACCCTACGAGGCTCTTGTTCAAGGGCTCCACGTAGTTTTTCAATGATTTCTTCAGGGTCCTGATCACCAATAAGAAGAGGAATGAGCTTCAACTTGTTTAAGTGTTTTCGATACACGTATTGCACAAAAGGTATTTGCACTTCTATTTGATGCTCAACACCGTGTTGATAATTATTAAGCGGTATGCCTTGCTCTATCATCGCCTTTGCAAGAGGCACATCACAAGCAACTCTTCCAAACGGAGTCTCAAAATCCTGGTTTGAAATACAAGTAGTGGAGCCAGAAAGAGCTGGTGCGAGAATGATTACGGTCTGAGGAGCCTCCGTTTTTGCAAGCTCGGCGTATCCCCAAGCACAAGTAGGACCTGAAAACGCATACTTATCATGAGGAACGAGAATGCCTTGCACGTCCTCAATACCCCGAGAAGAGACTGCTGCAGGACCTTTTGACCCGGTAAAACAAGTTGTAATAAATTCATCAAGTTGCGTAAAGTTGTCGGGGTAAAATTGCCCGCTTGCAATTGGTTTTCTAACTATTTCCTTTCCCATCATACACCTATGCGTTTAAGGAAGTAACTTCCTGTAGTGCTCGGTAACTTGTTCGGAGTGGAGTATAAGAATGTTTTCATCGTTCTTAGTATCTCCTGAAACAGAAGGGTTCATAGACCCTATGATAGTGGTGTTATCTATGAGAAAAACTTTATGATGCATTGTTGCAGGATTTTCATCCCACGCAACATAGATGCCAGAGGCTTCAAGAAGGGGCTTTACATGATAGCGCGAATTTGCCCGTCTCTCAACGATGCCAGAAACAGTAATGCCTCTGTTGTGAGCATCAATAAGGGCTTGAGCTATGTCTTTATGAGTAAATGAGAACGTAGCAAAATAAATGCTTTGTTGAGCCTTGTTTATTGCGTTGATGATGTGTTGCGCACAGTGATCCTCTGGGCAAAAATAGTTTTCAATCATTTCATTATTGTATATTATGCGCTCATAACGAACAGATCTGCCTTTGCCAAACTTACCGCTCCACAATTCTTCAAACTCCTCTTCATAGTTTTGAGAGAGGAGATGCGAAGCAATAAGCACATAAGAATTATTATTGTTATAAGCCCCGTTGAAGGTGGGATTCATAGAACCTGTAAGCACAACAGAGCCATCTTTCACACAGAACTTATTGTGAGAATACTGCGAAGACGTATCAAAACGAACAAAAGGAAGGGTGTTCTCCCTCTTTTTATTTACGTTATCAATGACGATGCGCACCTTGCTTGTCGCACTTTTTTTCTTAAGCGCGTCTAGTACATTTTCTAATTGCAGATCGTAGAAGCTGCAGTCAAGTGTTGAAGAGGTATTCTCAATGAATGCAACTAGAACACTCTCACACAGCGCAGAGGGGCAAAACACTACTCGTATGGGAGGCCCCTGCTCTCGTGGAATTGCGATACTCTGTCCTGTTAGAGGGTAAGTGCAACTAGAAAGAATAAAAAAGAGTAGAAGCGTGAGAAGAAGTGGAACACTTGCAACGTTGTTCATACTTGTGCAAGTGCGAGTTCTTTTTAATCAGTTCCCCTTTAATTTTTGAATTGTTTTCAGAAGAGCATGTTTCGTTTCAGGATAAAGGGCTTGCAATTTCTCTAGTCTTTGGATGCGGTTGGAGAATTCTTTTTGCGGAGGTGTTTCTTTGATTGCTTGCGCATAGGTTTTGATGGTGTCGTATTCCAAGTGGAGATAGAGTTTAATCCCTTGTGGTTCTTTATGGGGTGTTTTTGAGATGTCTTGCAGAAAGAGGTCTACTTCATCCTCAAGAAACCAATCAAGAATGACGGTGCCTTTATCACCACGTTTGAAGGGGAGGTTGAGAATGCGTTTGAGTACTGTGTAGGTGAAGTCGGAGCAAACAACTGTTTCGTCTTTTTTAAGACCTCCTTGTTCCCTTATTGTTTTACGAAGCTTTTTTTCAATATATTCTATGAATTTCTTCTTTGTCGCATGCACTCCATAACCTGCCATAATGCTACTAAGGGCGGACCATTTATAAATATCTCAGATGTTACTACTCTGAGATACTAAAAAAGAGAAAGTTTTATATATGAGTTCGAACTACTACACAGTAAGAACAGATGGGGGCTCATACTCACCTCTTTTCCCCAGCAGGAATGGTATCGTTCGCGATGCCACCCTGCCAGGGTTTTCAATCACCTCTTTTCCCCAGCAAAGAGGTCCGCAAGGACCTTTTTGCCAGGGTTTTATTACCAAGAACTAGTGATTAAAGAATCAATATCTTCTGCTTCTTTATCAGTAAGCCTAAAATCAAAGATATTCTTATTTTCCTCTAAATGCTTATCATTAGTTGATTTGAATATGGCAACCACATTGGTCTTCTGTGTTAGCCATCGTAGGATTACTTGAGCTGCAGTCTTCTTGTACTTTGCCGCAATAGACTCAACAACGAAGGGTACACTTTCAACTATTTTTCCTCTTCCCAATGGCTTATCAGCTATGACCATAATGTTGTTGTTTCTGCACCAGTTAATGGTCTCAAGATCGATATTCTTTGACCAGATATTATGTCTCAACTGGTTTGCGACAAGAGGATGCTTACTATGTTTCTGGGCTTCAACGAATTGTTCTTTGGTAAAGTTACTTACTCCAATATATTTCACCAGCCCTCTTTCAACCAGCTCATTCATCGCAGCCATGGTCTCTTTGATTGGAATAGTTTCATTGGGGAAATGTATCAGGTAGAGATCAAGATACTTACAGTTCATTCTTCGTATACTTGATTCAGCACTGGCAATGACATCGTCAAAGTGAAGGTGGGTCTCCCACACTTTTGATGTGATAAAAAGAGTATCACGTTCAACACCTTGAATGGCCTTTCCTATGAGTTCCTCGGAGTATCCCCATGCATATCTCTCAGAGGTATCTATATGTGTGTAACCCAACTCTATGCTCTTTTTAAGTGCATTAACATATACTTCCTCATTTGAAGGATCGGGTTCATCAAATCCGCCTATGCCAAACGTACCTATGCCCAAAGTGGGAATGGTGAATCCGTTATGAAGACTCTTATGTTCCATCTGCTACTAGAACGTGCTATGAGTTATTAAATGTGTTGATTAACGCAATCTCAACTTTCTTGGCCTTCTCTTACGCATGCTCATACCGATTACAATACCGAAGATCAGCCCTGCAAGAAAAAAGAGAACCATAGGAACAAAGTTCAAATTCACCACGCTTCTTGCAGGTTCACGCTCAAAATACAAATCAAGCTCAGAGAGTTCTAAAGCATACTCCGCATAAATCAAAGCATTAGCAGGACTGCTCTCCTGAACAGATCTTCCCAACTCATAATATGCATAAGCAGCCATGGGAAAAATGCCTTGGTCAATTTGCTGTGCAACAGACGTTTTTGCAGCATTCAACTTACGATCAACAAGCTGTTCAAACTCCTCAGAAGAAACGCCAAGCGTTGAAGCAATTGCTTGCAAATCCGCATGCAAAAGGGCAGCCTCATACAAGCAAGAAGCGTAATCTCCCTGTTGAGCAAGCTCATCAATAACTTCAAGACGTGTCTGCGTTCCCCCGAGTTGTTCTACGAAAAGCAATAAGTACTGTCGTAACTCTTCAACCTCTCCACGTTTGGCAAAACAAGATGCTGCAAGGGCTTCCTTATCTAACTTATATTCTCTGCTTGGCATACCAAAAAAACGAGCCCAGGACTGCGCGCTCTCAAAACGCACCTTCGCATATGAAGGATCACTTGTAAGATGCTCCTTAGCATCTCTTAAACGCTCACGAACGATCATCATCGTTTGTAAATCAGAAAGCGTCTCAATAACATACGCGTCAAGCTCGGACTCAAATAAAGAAATACTCTCATTGAGCATTTCAACAGAAGACTCATTTTTCAAAAGGTCAATTGCTTTTTGAAATTGAACATTTGCTGAAAAACAGCGCGAAGCCTTTGCATAATACTGATCGGTGAGATTCTCACTTTCCAATAGAATTTCCTTACCTCTTTCAACAAATGCTTGTTCATCTTCTCCAAGTTCATCTGTTTCAAGAAGGGATAGTTTTTCTGTACTGTGATCGCAAAGTTCCTGAGCAACTTCTCTCATAGTTTTCTCATAAAAGGGAGGAAGAACGATCTCTTGAGGTTTCTCCTCTATTTTTTTACCTGTAATAAGAGAGACAACTTGAGCAAGGTTTTCCACTTCTCTAACTTCAACACCTTTAAGGCGACCAACAGTAATTACGTCAAATGTGCGGTTTTTTTCGTCATGATACTCCGCTTGGCCTGCTGGTATGAGTACTAACGAGAGGTTCTTCTGCGCAGCAGCCTCTACTTTTTCAAGAACATGACCCACAGGTCCAATCAAATAACCTGAAGAAATAGTGCCAGTAATTGCAACATCATCACGAACATCATCTCCTCGCAACATCGCCGCGGTAAGTCCTGCAATTGCAGCACCCCCAGAAGGGCCCCCTATAAGTGAGCTACTTGATTGGATCTGATAAAAAAAATCATATTTTGAACAATCAGTATTGGTAAACTTACATGCACTCTGCTGAGCAAACCGTGTTGAGAGCTGGGTGTCCACTTTAGCAGCAGGAATTGTTTCAATAAACACTCTTCCTTGCCCTGGTTTGATTTCCAAAAACAGCTTCGCAGTTGTTCCTGTAAACGTACCCTTATCTTCTGAGACTGCAAGCAAATGAATGGAGTCTGTTTGCGCAGCTACGCTTACACATAAACAAAGAAAGAAGATGAGTTGCAGGATTTTAGCAAGAGTCATGTACTAGGGGGGATCACATACTCTTTAAAATACGTTCTTTGTCACAAGAAAGAGACTACAAGACCCAATAGGGTTCTTCGCGGGACACGTGTTGTACGAGCAAACAACTACATGTGCTCGTCGGTTTTACCTTCCTCAAATTTCTGAGTATACTTACATTTAGGATATTGATCGCAAGCAACAAATTTACCATAAATTGACTTTCTAATCACTAATTGCCCTTTACCACAAGAAGGACAAGGATTAGACTCTGCTTTTTTCATCTGTTTTTCCTCGTCTTCATTCTTTTTACCAGGACAATCTGGGTTAAGACAAGTCACACGAGGACGCTTACCTGTGCCAATTGAAACAATAGGGTAGCCACAATGCTCACACTCTTTTTTCATGCTTGTTACCTTTGCCTTTGCAGGAATTGAAAACGTGGTTTTACAATCAGGATACTTATTACATGCAATGAACTGACCGTATTTTCCTTTACGAACCTGTAAATCTCCGCTCTTACACGAGGGGCACTTGCCGATATGCGAGAGTTCATCTCTTGTTTCAATAGTTGCTTGAGCAAGTTCTTCACCAATAAGTGCTTCGTTCTTCTTGAAATGATCCAGAATTTTGGAGAGATTTGTTTTTGCTTCTTCAAGTACTTCCTCTTCTTTCTTTTTCTGCGCTCTAATCTCTTCCATTTCTTCTTCAAATTTACGTGTCATTTCTTCATCAAGAATCTCAGGACAATACTTTTCAAGCGTTGCGACGGTACGCATACCAAGACCTGTCGCCTCAATAGATTTGTCATTCACATAACCTCTTTGATAGAGATTTTCAATGATATTTGCTCGTGTTGCTTTCGTACCTAAATTTCTCTTCTCTAATTCTTTTATGATTGACGCGGGAGTGTAACGCTTGGGAGGTTGGGTTTGTTTCTCAAGAAGTTCTAACTTTTCAACCTTGACCACATCGCCTTTTTCTACTTTGGGAAGTTCTTCTTCTTCTAATTTCACGTGGGGTCCGTAGAACTCATGCCAACCAGGATACACTGTGCGTGTTCCTTTTGAGCTGAATTCTTCACCGTTGCAATCAAGAGTGATCTTCATCGTTTCACGCTTTGCAGGCTCAGCAAATACCGCAAGAAATCTTCGCACGATTAAATCATAGATTTTCTCTTCTCTGCCAGTGAGTTGTTTGAACTGTCCTGTTGGGTAAATCGCAGGGTGGGCAGGATCTGATTTTGATCCTTCATTTGGAATGAGTGGTTTTTGCAAAAGTTTTTCTGCAAGTTTTTTGTAGGTTCCGTGCTTGAGAAATTCTCTCATTACTTTATCAAGTCCCAACTCCTTAGGATATTTTTGAGAAGATGTTCTCGGATAGGAAATCAGACCGTCGGTGTAAAGCGTTTGCGCAATCGCAAGCGTGTCTTTTGGTTGAATTTTTAATGAGCGATACGCTTCTGTTTGCAAAGAGGTAAGGTCAAACGGAGTAGGTGGTTTTTGTTCGAATTGACGAGTCTCAATCTTTGCAACTTTTGCATCATGCCCTTTGGCATGCTCATACGCTTTTGTTGCATCTTCCTTTTCCCAAAACTTGTCCTGTGCGTGCAGTGCTATGAGGGGAGCTCCTCTTACAACACCTGTAAGCTCAATTTGCCAATATGGCTTAGGTTCGAATGCTTGAATTTCTTTTTCCTTATCGGTAATGATTTTAAGCGCGGGACCTTGGACTCGTCCTATGGAGAGTACTTTAAACATGTTCTTTGCACGCTTGACAGAAAGAGATAGTGCGCGTGAGAGGTTGATACCGTAGAGCCAGTCAAGAAAGTGTCTTGTCTCGCCCGCATTTGCTTGTCCCCAATCAAGATGTGGCATCTTGTTCTCATACGCTTTTCTTAATTCATTTTTCGTAAGTGTTGAGAAGTGCATTCTGTTCGCATCTTTTTGTTTGAACAAGTGGCGAACAATGTTAAGACCAATAACCTCTCCTTCAATGTCATAATCTGTTGCAATGGTAAATTCGTTTGCACCTTTTGCGAGTTTTTTCAAGGTATCTGCATATTTTTTAGCATAATTTCCTTTTTTACTCAGATAGGTTGGAACCCACTTCATGTTAAAGACAGGATATGTCCAACCGCTCTTTTCTTCTTCATCAACACCAAATAAATGACCAACAGCGCTTGCAACAACAATATCTTTGTGTTTTCCATCCTTGGTAGTGTGCGAGACAAGGTAGTAGGGCACTCCTTTGTTGTTTTCTTTGATGATTTTAGAATCGGAGAGTGCTTCTGCTATTTTTTTTGCAGCACTTGGCTTTTCAGCAAGGATAAGTTCATAGGGCATAACTTGCTCTTTTTTGAAGGGTATTTATAAGCATGCCTTTTGGAACGGTGAAGTGGAAGTATGTTTAATATTAAGTATTTTAATTATTCATAAACAGTATTTTACATTGTTTTATTCCAGTATGCTCTTATTTTAAAGTATTTTACTATTCAAATATCTCCTTTTTATTCAACTAAATTCTTCATTGTCAGTATTTTCACTATAAAAACCGATTTATTTATAAACTCTGTCAGTAAAGAAGTATACTAATGCAGTACTCTGATACGTCCACGCTAGACCCCGCAACAGAACAACTTCTCAAACAAGTGCTCCACTACGCAAAACAAAAAGGCATCACCCTTGAAAAAATTCAAAGTCTCTACACAGAGGAGGGCGAGCAAACCGTGCCGCTCGCTGCATTTGCAAGCGAGCTTAGCCCTTCAGAAGGTCTCTGCAAATACCTCAAAGATCACTACGATCTCACCTACGCACAAATCGCAGCCCTCCTCAACCGAGACGACAGATCCATATGGACCTCAATCAACAGGGCAGAAAAAAAACACCCAGGACCCTTCAACCCAGACTCAGACATACGTATACCCGTCAAAATATTCGCAGACAGATCACACTCCATTCTTGAACACGTCATTATCTACCTACAAGAACACTTCGGATACACCATATACAAAATAGCAAAACTCCTTAATAAAAAACCAAGCGCACTCTACGCCATAGCAAAAAGAGGGCATGCAAAAGAATAAACTCAACTGGAAACTGTACGCAGTTGTCTTCTTCATCATAGCACTCGCACTCTTGCACCACTATGGAACAACATACACAGGATTTGCAGCGTCAGCACCTGAAAAAAACGTAGCTGTTGAGGCAAACATAACAACAGGCAAAACCAACAGCACAATACTTCCTACAGCAAGCACCTCCACAACAAGTTCGAACGAAGAAGAACAAGCATTTACCATACTCGCAGGAGAAAGCTCGGGAAATCAAATAACTTCCTTCGCACTACCTCTTGTTGAAAACGTAACACTCAACGCAACATCTCCTCAAAACCTTACATCAGACAACCTCACTCTCCACTTTGATGTTTTTGATGCAGATGGAGATTCTGTGAAGAATATCACTGATTGGAGATTGTGGAATGGAACTGATTTTGAGAGTATTGCTGTTCTTAATATGCCTTTTGAAAACCATTCTTCTGCTTCCTCTACTGCTATTGACTATTCTACTTTTGGGAATAATGGCACAGTGGTGTCTGCTGTATTTAATGCAACAGGAGGAAAAGACGGTAAGGGGGCGTACACGTTTACATCGTCGGGAAATCAAATAATCGTTCCGGACAGTTCTGAGTTAAGCTTTGGAAATGGCACACAAGATTTTCCATTCACAATAACTGCGTGGATTAACGCGAAAAGCACATCAGGAAATCCAATTATTTCTAAGTATTCTTCTGGAGAACCAGGAGTTCCAACCAATGCAGAGTATGTACTCCAACTTGCAGCAGGTAAATTATTTTTGCATTTGTTCAATGGTGGTTCAATCTCTGCAAACATAGGTGCAGAAGGATCCTCAACACTCTCAACAAATCAATGGTATTTCATTGCAGCATCCTATGACGGTTCTTCTCTTCCAAACGGTATTAAGCTCTACGTAAACGGAGTTGAGGAATCAGTCACTACCAGCTCAGCGGGGTCTTATGTGGCAATGAACAACACTTCTCAAAACGTCACTATAGGGAGACTCTTTAGCGGATCTGAAAGCACTTTTAACGGAGAGATTGATGGCTTACAAGTATTCCATCTAAACTTGTCAGGGAAACAAATTCAAACTCTTTACGAGAATAGGACAAATCTCATCATTAACGAAGAGACGAGCATAGACGAAACCTGGCAAGCGTGCGTTACACCAAATGATGGATTTTCTGACGGAACTC
>RFJL01000018.1 GCA_003695435.1 Candidatus Woesearchaeota archaeon | reverse complement strand
CCCCCTCTTTTTCTCAGTAATCTTAAAAACAAACCAAAAACCAGTCCCCCTATGCCAAACTTTTGGAAAGTAGTTAAAGCAGTAATTGATGAAGCAGATATCCTGCTCTTCGTCCTTGATGCGCGCTTTGTAGAAGAAACACGCAATGAAGAGCTTGAAGAGCGCATTAAAGCAGCGGGCAAACCACTCATCTACGTCATCAACAAATGCGACCTTGCCAACAAAAAAGACCTTGAACTATGGAAAAAACGGCTCAAACACTGCGTCTTTGTCTCCTCAAAAGAATTTCTAGGACAAACCCTTCTTCGAGACAAGATCCGATCACTCACCAGAGGAGAAGATGCTGTTGTAGGAATTGTTGGCTACCCTAATGTGGGTAAATCATCCATCATCAACATGCTTGCCCAAAAGGGAAAAGCAAAGATGTCACCCAGTTCAAACTACACCAAAGGAAAACAATACATCAGAATCTCTTCCAACCTTAAACTCATTGACACACCAGGAGTACTTTCCTATAAAGAAAAAGATGAAATTCAGCTCGCAGTTATAGGTGCGAAAAGTCATGAGCAACTCAAAGACCCTGAAACCGCTGCGATGCATCTCATTGAAAAGTATAAAGAACGCATAGCTAAGCATTATGGCGTTGAAGAAGGTGACGCTGATGATATGCTTGAAGCAATCGCACTCAAACGCAACCGCATCCTCTCAGGAGGCGTTGCAGACCTTGACCGCATGTCACGAGAACTCATTAAAGATTGGCAAAGTGGGACCATTAAGTAATTTGACCTTGTTTTTTTTGACATTTTTTAATACCTCTTTCTTTCGCTATTTTTTTCTAGTTCTTTTGCTATTTTTTTGATACTGTCGTCACCTACACGACAGCATTTCTTTACATACTCTTAGACCTCACCTATTTTCAAGGTTGATCGAATATGGCACAAGAATCTCAAGTAGCGAGAGCTTCCTGGATAAAACCTTATGCATTAGGGTTTGCAAGCGCGTTCGCACTAAGTATAAGCGCATACTTTGCAACACCTTATGTACAAAAGGCAGCAACAACAACCATACACCACCTTCAAGAGACTGCACAAGAAGTCTCTTACTGCGTAGCCAAGAGCGTTTTCCCACATCTAAGCGATCAACACAAAAAAGAGCTCATCCAATCTCTCGCAGTGTCAGAAGACGTGGCTCTCTTGGCTGCGCTTTCTTTTGACGCCAATTCATTCTATGAAAAGTACACTTTGGCAATTAGTGAGCCAGTAGAACCTCTACAAGAAGCATGCAATAAGCAATACGCGCTTGCATCAACTGATGAGCGCGCATTACATATCATGGAACTCTACGAAACACTTGACGAGAATACAAAAACACTTGTCACTACCTCTTTTCTTATTGAAACAACTCGGCCTACAACCGCGATAAGCAACGCGCTCCCCCACTACCCTGATTCTGTACTTTATGATCTTGACACGCTCATCGAACAGGAGCACCTGCGCAGACGGTTTGAGAGCGCCCATCACAAAGGGCGTGAAACCTTTGACAAAATAGAATCTTATTACCATTACGGACTTGAATACCTACGCAAGAAACTCGGAGGTGAACCATGAAAAAACTACTTGCACTTTGCACTCTTATGAGTGCTTGTTCAACCCCAATTGAGCAATCACAAGACGCTCTTGAGGACTACGTTGACACTGTTACCCAACACCACCTTAATGTTGATGAAGCAGCATCTCTCATCTACGCACTTCAAGTATCCCAAGCAGTTACACAAGAAACTGCAAAAAGATACCTTCCCATAACTGCGATAAGCCGACTTGAAATTCATGAAACCATAGGAGGAGTCTACACCGCAGTTGAACTCAAAGAAGGATTCAATAAAAATAACACTCTTCCCTGTAAGCAGTACGGATCTCACCCTGTATGTGCAAACGAAGAAGCAGTGCTCGGAGCTGCACAACACATTCTAAGAAAAAACGCGACGCAAGCATATGAGAAAACTAGCTCAACCATTAAGCGATTAGGACTGCGACTCAAAGGAGCATACGAAGGGCTACAAGAAGGAATGCGGAGGTATGAACAATGAAGGATGAAACAAAAAAGAACACAATAAATTATGAAAACCCACAACCTGAAGTGCATAACAACCCTGTTGCACAAGAATACACCGCAAAACAATATCAACCACTCAACGACCACAACACACATACAGCAAACACGCAGAAACCAACCTCTCAAAGAACAGACACACTAATAACGGATGCACCAAAAACTGATGCACCAAAAACCAATACGCCAATAACAAATACATCGCCAACATACACACCACTAAATAACACACAAAGAACTCACACACAGGAGAAAACCACGCAAAGCGCAAGATATGGAGCAACAGCTCAAGAACACGCATATCAAGAACAAACATACAAACACACACCTGATGTAGACAATATTTCTTTTGAGGAGGTGAAACAAATCTACGGAGCACATGCTCAAACCATGCACCCTCAAGCACTTCCAAGTAATCCTTTTGAGACAGCAGAAATTCAAGAAGGCCAATTTGCAAAATGGTATGCTCGTGCAGGAAAAACTATTGTGAGTAAGCTGCGACCCCTCATTCCCGAATCAATTTACTCGAGAACGCTTAGCGCATATCAAAACCATGCGCTTGCTCAGTTCGCCATACAAACCAAAGAACAATTAGAACAAGCAACAAAAAAAGCGCAACAAGACGAACAAAGAATCCTTGAACAGCTCGAACAAGCGGAAAACGCATTCTTTAAGATTTACGCGGAAAAAGAAAAACTTAGACATTACACGCGCATAGTTATCCGTGATTATCGGCGAGCTGAAGAGCACTTACGTCAACGTGAAGCAGAGTATGAACAAAACCCTCGCGAAGACATTCTCAAAGATGTTTTAGCTCTTAAACGAAAAAAACGTCTCGCCCATACGCGTATAAAGACACATGCAGCTGCAATTGAGCGTCTCAATCAAACAGAAAGAGTCTACCGCCAGCAACTACTTCTTGCAGATAGATGTCATGATTACTCCCTTGAGCGTGAAAGCGGCGCGTTAATCTATCAAGAAACCTACCTTGCAACACAGGAAATTAAGGATATGCAAGGACGTCTTGAAATTGAAGACAACTCCCCTGATGCGTATAAAAACATAGATATTGCCATTCGTGCAAATAATGGGCACATCGAAAAAGGATACCGCACATTAGAGGAGAAAATTGCAAACAACCAAGTGATCAACCCTCCTGAGCTAAGGTTTTCACAGACAACAGACGTGAGATCGCTCGATCTTGACATTGAAGCACTCATCTCACAACTGGAGGATGATCTATGAGTATCACCCAAATCATCAGATCCTCGCTTCCCTCGCTGATTGCGCAACATGAGAGTACTCGCGTATTTTATGACTCTTTAATGCAAGGCGAAAGCTCGCAAGAACACACTGCAAAAAGTGCAGCTCTTGCTCTTAACTACTTGCAAGAACAAAGACAAGGACCTTGTGTGCAAGTGGAAGGAATTAGATATGGTGATTCACAGGAAAAATTCCTCGTGAGTGTCTATGCTGCACATAAAAAAATGCTAGCACCATATGCAACACTCGTAGAACAAGGAGTGTTCCTACGCTCACTCTCCTGCCTAGTCCCCTCTCTTAGTGGCGCTTACGCAGAGATTCAACAAAACAATCTCAACAATCTCTCAAGTACCAACACCAGAAGTCCTCCCCCCATCATAGGCTATGAGCAAGAGCAGAAAAAAGTTTTCTCTCTTGTTCACCGTTTGGGATTCTATCAACCCATCGCTCAAGAGAATCAAGAGTTACCAACACAGAAAATTCCCCTCCTCATTCTTGAAGGTGCTCCAGGATGCGGTAAATCCTTGCTTCTTGAACATGTAAAATACCGCTGCAGAATGATTGCACGTTACAAAGATATTCCTTGTGCTACGATAAGCGTTACCAACGCAGATAAGAGCTCCTACCAAGCAGAGTCTGCAAAAAACATTCGTGGAATTCTCACCCGCGCACAAGACCCTCAAGGTATAAGCGTTATCACCGTTGATGAAGCGGATGTCGTCTTTCCTTCAAGATCAAAGACAGAAGCTGACCAGCACTTCACCTCGGAATTTATCAAGATGGTCAGCGGCGAGGGAGTAAACTATGTGGGAAACACGGCAATTATCATGGCCACAAATTACCTTAACAACATCGATTCTCGCATCATTGATCGTTGCGGACAAGCAAATGTTATCTCCCTTAAAACACCTACCGACCCTTCCTTTCTTGAAAACCTGCTCTTAAGCAAACTTTCCCTGTATGAACATGAACTCAGCGACGAAGACGTCCAACACGTTGCGCAACGCATTTCTGGAAAACAAATCAGCATAAGAGAAATTACCAATATTCTTGATGCTGCAAACGAGAACTGCAAACAATACCACACCATCTCTCCCGAGTTTTTTACAAACAACCCCTCTTGTCATAATGCAAAGCCACTTGGTCTTGAACACATCCTACGCGTCCTCAACACGTATGGCAAAACTTGAAAGAACGAATTCAGTTAAAACGAGAAAACAAGAGATGGTGAAAAGAAACAAAGACCAAACAAGGAAACAAAAAAGAAATATGAAAAACAAAAGAGCAAAAAAATGACTTCACAACAAAAACTCTACATAGGCGATTTGAAAACAGACACACATCGATTTCGCAATATTATCTCCCAGCTTTCCCATGCAGGCCTTACTGAAAAACTTCAGCTTTTTGATGAGGCACGCGCAATAACCGAATACTATGACCTCCCCTCATTTCATGAAGCTCTCCAACAAGCACACAAAAACTACATACGCCCAATAACAACCAACAAAGAACACTCACAGCACCATGCACCTCGCCTAGCAACAGACAACCCAAGAAACAATCCCCTAAACAATTCAATAAACAATTCACAACTACACCCTTACCAATCACAGGCGTTGCAAACACACCAACACCCACAACCCCCACAACTCCTGCAAACCCCTCATCTCACACTTGATGACGTAGCGGACGCAATTGAATCAAGAGGAGTGTACGAAGAGCGAGACAATGCAAAACTCCTCGCACTCTGCTACGTAAGCGGGCTCCACGTAGGAGTGGAAGGAGCTTCAGGAACAGGAAAAAGTCACCTCGTAAACGCATTTCTTGACTGCCTTGACGAGCACATCTACACCTGTTCACTCTCAAGCCCCACCGCAACATACTATGACGAAAACATTACCACATCAACTATCATCTACTTTAGCGAACTACAAAAAGCAGGACGTGACAAAACCCTCATTGAAATGATTAAAGACCTTAGCGAAGGTAAAGAAAGCATACGCAAAGTAACACGAGGACAACAAACACACACACTTCGCATACCCGCAGGAAAACAACTTATCTACACCCTAGCAGACGAGAACAACTATACCCTAGACCATGAACTCTCACGCAGATTCATACGTCTAAAAACAAACACTACAGAAGAAGCCATCCGAAAAAGAAAAGAAGCAATTCTCACACGAACACCCCAACAACCCCTCAACATAAGCCACCTGCTCAAAAACATTAAGGAAACGCAACTCAACGTCCAAGAAGCACACCCCCAACTCATCCTCAACCTCCTTCCAAACACCAGCAAAACAATCTCACTCATGCAACACTACTGCGCACTCATCAAAGCACACGCAAAATTCGCAGGACGAGACCACACCACACCACAAGACCACCTCAACACATACAACCTTTTTGCAAAACGCTTTGAAGAACAACTCTCACAACTAGAAAACAAAGAGATAACACTCAATGCGGAGGTGCTCCATGACCTTCTTTGATGCATTCCACAAACCACCCATCATCACCGACATACCCAGCGCCTGCGCAGTCTGGAAACAACTAGCAGATCACTTTGAAGATTACCTCTTCGCAACACGCCACGGCACCGACCCCACTCTTTGCAAACACTACGAACGCGCAGTAGAACTCATAAAACCACAAACCATCTGCGAGAGACTTGAACGATACGCCAAAACCACGCAAAACCTCGCACAACTATCAACAGCATACACCAACATCATCACACACAACCGCATACACAAAGCGCCAACAGCAAGAAGGGCACACAACGCATACCAGCTCTTCACAAATATTGAACAACTCTGGAACGAAAGCATACAAACACAAAACGAAGAACAACTGCGCAACCTTATCACCTACAGCGCAACACGATTGGGACCACCAAAACACCCTCCCTGCGTGG
>RFJL01000017.1 GCA_003695435.1 Candidatus Woesearchaeota archaeon | reverse complement strand
TCAGCGATGCTTTGCGTAATGATTTTACGTGCTTCTTGCATGAGAAGAACATGGCCGTCACGTCGCACCTTTTCGCGATGAGAAACGCGACGAAATGCTGCTGGTCCTGAGCTTGCCCCCCTTCGTTTCGCAGTTGAACCTCTCTCATCAGGACATCCGAAAAGAACATATTTTGCGTTATCAACAGAAAACTTAGCATAAGCAAATTTCATAAATCATATAAGAGAGGTCGCACTTAATAAACCTAATGACGTACATAATTACCGTTTGTAGGCAATGTGAAGGGGGAGAAGAGCGCTATGCTCAGCTTGAAAGACTTGTACGTAATGATCCCCTCTTTACTGTTCGCGCAACGTATTGTCTTAAACGCTGTTCACTAGGTGCTTCTGTTAATGTTGCGTTACCTGATAGAAGTGTTGAAAAATATAATGCGATTTCAAAGGGAGATTGTATTTCCCTACCCCCTATGCAAGAATTACTTGAAGGATATTTATGAAGAACCTTTGTTGGATCTTTCACACTTATTGCAAGTAGTGTTGTAGTTGTGGTAAGTACTTGAGTCCAAGGCCAATACCTGCACCGATGGCGTAGCCAGTTCCGAAGAGTATTGTTGCCTTCATTGTTTGATCTACAAGAAATGCTGCGTTAGTTGCTATGGTTGTCTTGTTTTCAGGGGAGAAATCACAGCTGTCTTTGATTTTTTCTTCAAGAGTTTGTTGGGGTTGGGTGATACCTTCTGAGTTCTTTGATGCGATGAATCCTCCTATGAGAATGAGCGATGATGATTCGGGGGATCCGCATACCGTTTGTAAACCAGTTAGTGCTCCTTTGGAGAGAATCGCGAATTCATAGAGTTCTGCAAAGAGAGGGGGGAGGTTCATGGTAATGCAAAAGGATAGTGTAACAGATATTTAAACATTACTACGTTACCAGCTCATTCGCCTGAAAACATTCGCCTGAAAAAAAGAGAGAACTCGGATTAATAATCAACGTAGCGCTCAATGCCTTTTACGAATTTGATTGCTGCTATTGCAGCTGCGCTTGCATCACCTGCACTTTTTGCTGCTTGCGGGGCTGCTCCTGTGCAAGCACCTGCTGCAAAAACCCCTTTGATATTGGTTCTGCCCTCGTCATCCACTTTGATAAATCCTTCTTTTGTTAGTTCAAGACCTAGCTGAGTTGCAAAACTTTTCGCTCCTCCAAGAGCTAGAAAGACTGCATCAAAATCCTCTTCTCCATCTTCAAAAACAACTGTTGTAAGTTTATTTGTTCCTTTGAACTCTTTGATCTTCACGCGCTTTACTTCAATTCCTTTGAGCGCCTCTTGTAATTCCTTTGTGAACTGAGGTTCTCTGGGAGAGAGAATGGTAATGTCTTGAGTGAATTGCTTGAGGAGCAGTGCTTCTTGTGCTGCATGATTATTGCTTCCAATTACTGCTACTTTCTTATTTTTGTAAAAAAATCCGTCGCAGAGTACGCATTCATGCACGCCTCTTCCCTTGAATTCTTTTTCTCCAGGTATGCCAAATCCTTTTCGTCCTATTCCTACGGTGATGATGAGTGCTTTTGTGCGGAACTTCTTAAGGCGAGATGTTGTGATGATGAATTGCTCATTGTCTTGCTGAGCAGATGTTGCTTCTTCGTTAAGATGCTCTGCTCCAAACTGCTTTGCCTGCTCAAGTGCTGCTAGAGCTATTTCTTTTCCGGTTGCTCCATTAATACCAGGATAATTGTCTACTTGTGCAGTGTACCACGGGGCTTTTTGAGGATCACCTATGAGAAGAGTGGTAAGTCCAGAACGAGCACAAAAGATTGAGGCAGAAAGTCCTGCTGGACCTGCACCAATAATGATAACATCGTAGTCTTTCATTACTGCAGTTAGGATTTTTCTTCTAAGAGCGCCTTTGTGATCGCCTCTTTGTCAAAGCCGACTATGACGTAGTCTCCGATAACGATGACAGGAACTCCTGTTTGTCCTGAGAGTTCTAGCATTTCTTCAGCTTTTTTGTGGTCTTTTGAGACGTCATAGTCAACATACTCAATACCTTCTGATTTGAAGTATTCTTTTGCTGCTTTACAGTACGGACAGCTGGGGGTGGAGTAAATTTCAACGGTCATCGTTAACAAAACTCACAGACTTCCTTTGAATTCTTAACGACTTTTTTCGTTGATTTTGAGGACGCTTTTTTAGAAGCTTTTTTGCTGGAGGTCTTCTTGGATGCTTTTTTTGCTGATTTTTTAGCAGAGGCTTTCTTAGAAGACTTTTTTGTTGCGCTTTTCTTTGAAGATTTCTTAGATGATGTTTTCGTCGCTTTTTTCGTTGATTTCTTAGCTGCTTTTTTAGCAGGAGCCTTCATAGCATCTTTTTTTGGTTCTTTTTTCCTTTTGAATAGATCTAGGATACCCATGAGTATCACCTCGTGTTTAATACTAAAACCGATCAAAAAGAGCTTTTTAAAACTTGGTACGGTTCATGAGTACGTATCGTCTATGCACCTGAATTATGAGAAGATAGGCAACAATTACGTATATTGTGAAAAGCGTGTTATACACATAGTACGTAGTTACTCCAACTTGCGTCCCTGTAACGAAGGTGAAGAGTTTTTGTAGAATTGTGAGGGGAATGAAGAGGCCAAGAACGGTGCAAACAAGTACAAAGGCACTTTTAATGACCACCACGTATTTTTCAATAAGAAAAGTTGTGGATCGAGAAAAAGAATTTGTTACGTGAAGCACATGTAAAAACGTAGGTGTTACGAGCAGAACAACAAAGGCGAGAATACTAAAAGGGAGTGTGAGTAGAGGGGTCAAGCTCAAAAAAGTAAGCACACCTATAAGAACTGCGAGGGTAACAAAGGCAAGGAAGGAGTTTTGAAGTAATCTCAAAAAAGACACTTGCAGTCCATATTCTTTAACCAGAATACTTCTTTTCGCAAATGCGTAGAGGGCGACAATACCTGTAAATGCCAGTATGAAGAGAACTGAGAGGAATACGACGTTTTCTTGCACCCACGAAACAGTTGGATTTTCTGGAAGAAAACGGCCAAGTACAAACAAGTACAGTAGTGCTGCGATAACAAAACCAGCATCAAGTGCGCTACTTAAAAGATTAACCTTGAAGAGCTTCTTCAATAAGCGCTTTGTATGTTTCATAAGGGTAAAGACCTGAAATGAGTTTATTGCCGATGATAAGCGCAGGAGTTCCTGTAACGCCTAAAGATTGTCCTTGTGTAATGTCTTCTTTGACCTCTTCCAAGTATTTTTGAGAATCAAGACACTCATTGAATTGAGTCATGTCAAGACCGAGGATGCTTGCATAATTTTTAAGATCAGATACGGAAAGTTTTTGCTGATTTTGAAAGAGTACGTCGTGATATTGCCAATACATTCCTTGTTCTTTTGCGCATTCAGCTGCTAGTGCCGCAGTACATGCGTTGTTATGTATCCGTCTTGAGAGCTTCTCATTGCACGCAGTGTCAAGAGGAAAGTCCTTGTATACAAAACGGATTTGATTTGGAAAATCTTCTTCAAGACGAATTTCAACTTGTCTGTAAAACTCCGCGCAAAAAGGACATTCATAATCTGAGAATTCAACGAGGGTTAGTTTTCCTTCTCCTCTTGCAGGGTCGTCTTGTGCTATTTGGTCTGCTCTTTCAAAAAGGGATGTGAAACGCACTTGTGACGTGTCAGCAGTGTTTATGCCGCTAAGGAGTTTTGCGCCACCGATAATAACTATGAGTATGATGAGAATGATCCACCAATTGTTTTTAACATGCTTCTTAATGTGTTTTTTCATGGAGTCTTTTTGAACGCTTGTTTTTAAAAAGATTGTGGCAAGTTACACTACGCTTGTTTGAGAAACTCCTCGAAATACTCGTCTGAATCCATCTTGATTGAATAATTAATGAGATCGTCATTTTGTTCTCTGAGAAACGCAAGAAATTTCTTTCTTGTTTTTTCATCCCATCCCTCATAAGCAAAGGCAGCTTTACAAGAGAATGAAATATCACAGTGTCCTTCTCGCAGATCTTTCCCATCAGGTGTTTGTTGTGGGTGGAGAGGACAAAGAGTTCTTGATTTTGTTTCATCGGAAAAGATAAGATTTGCACAGACACCACACGCTCGTAACTGATCCTTTGGCAATCGTTCCCGAAAAGCGACAAGATCTTTTGCAGATTTGAACTCCAAGGTGTTCTTATGAATTGCTTGTTTGAGTTCTTCTTTAATGTAGTCCCTTCCGCAGCAACCAAAACAAGTGTGCGGGCCTGCCATGCATAATGAGGTGTTTACGTAGTTCATGAGGGTGTGTTTTGCTTCTCACCTGCACTAGTACATATAATTTTCGAGGTATACTTTTTTAAAGTAAGCAACCATTCACACACCATCATGGATGAAAAGTATCACAAACCTGTGCTCCTTGCGGTCCTTGCACTCATCGTATTTGCCAGCACATTTATTCTTCAGAAAAATTATGAGTTCATTATTTACATTTTTGTTGTACTCTCATTTTTGTGGCTCATCTGTCATTCTACAAAATATCTCGACTATTCTGAGCTCTCAATTTGGGGACTTGTTCTTTGGGCAATCTTACACATGGCAGGAGGAGGTGTTCATGTCAAGGGAGACGTACTCTATAATCTCATCTTGATACCTCTTGTCGGCGAGCCCTTTTGGATTCTTAAGTTTGATCAGGTCGTTCATCTTATCGGATTCTTTGTTGCCACTCTTGTTATGTATGATGTGCTCAAACCGCATGTGAAGAAGATGCAAGGATTTGCTTTGGGATTTACTCTTTTTGCTGCGGGTCTTGGCCTTGGAGCGCTTAACGAGATCGTGGAATTTTTTGCAACGGTAATCTTGCCTTCCACAAATGTAGGAGGATATTATAATACAGCTCTTGATCTTGTGTTTAATGGTATTGGGGCGCTTGCTGCCGTGTTGTATCGATTCAAATTCAAGAAGTGATGTGTTACTTGTGTTCTTCTAGAACTTCTGAGTTTTAGTGTTCTCATACCGATCTACTAAGGTTAGAAGCATCAGAGAATCTTAATGTGACCATTAATAGGTGTGATAATCTTAATAGGTCTTGATAGAGACTGAGTAAAAAAAAAGGGGGCAAACCGGACGCACACGGTAAGAATTTTTGTTGTGTGCGTCCGAAAGTGAGTGTGACGTACACGGCACGGACGTGTGCCTCTAGTCGGCGCCGGCGTGTACGTAGTGAAGAGGAGGCATACCCATAATCAGCCTAGAGTCGGCGTGGGTATGTCCTAGTGAAGGGAATGCAAGGCTGTTGTTTCTGCCTAGAGTCGGCGATGGCCTTGCAGGTGTGAGGTTAGTCTGCCGCTAGTTTCGCGGTCCAAACGGTAATACTTGCCGCTGCAAGTGTGATTGCAATCATAATCGCGTTGGGAATGATGAAGGTGCTCATAAGATCGCTTAGTGCTGCAAACCATGCAGCAACTGCACCCAGGAACGCTATTGCCGTCGTCGCTATATGAGCTTTTTTCATCTCCTTGTCTCCTACAACCTACTACGCATATACGATATATTAGATTTAGTACGTTAAGTACGACTTTTTGTAATTTATACGTTTATTTCCATAAGAAATGAAGGGGTCGTACGCAAACATTACGTTCTGTAAGGCGCTTGTTCCATATACAAAGAAACCAAACTTACAAGCGAAAGAAACCGATCCACATCTTTAATGCAATCAGCTCTTACCTGCACCCTCTCGCGCAGAACAGGAAGCGTAGAACCGTCAATAACACAACTCTCCCAAGCAGGATCATAAACTAAAATGTGACAATCAGAAAGAAAGGGTAAACTTCTTTTCTGCAAAGCCCACCCCTCAACCTGAAAATGGTCTCGAACAAGTTCCAAAAGATACGGAAAATCAGCACGAGAATTTGCACGATACGCGATATCTGCTCTTAGCCCCCAACTCATTTCACGCACTTTAAACACAGTACGTATGTCTTTGGGAAGGTGCTTTGTGATCTGTTCCTCCAAAGTCTCTGCAAAGGTCATCGCATCAAAATACCCTAAGCAATTTAAAAAACTATTCTAAACCTCTCCCTCTCTCTGCTCCAACCCTACACCCCCAGACTATGTGAAAAGAGGTAACCTAATCATCTACAATAAATAATCTGCTATCAGCAACTTTAAACAAACCTAAACGTGCTCCTGCATCAAGCATTGCGTGCGCATAATATAACGCGCCGTACGCAAGCACCCACTCACCATTTGTAAAGAAATGATGTGCATCCGCATAGTATCGCTGTGCAAGATCTAAAAAATCCATTGCTTCATTGATGCGCTCCACATCTTTTTCCGAATCCTTAACTTTTTGCAATGCTTCTCCTGTAAGTGAGAAGTACTTGTCAAGAAGCTCCTTTGTTATGGTGTTGTTAATCATGTTGTTTGAGAGTTTACATTCAACGTTTTCGTACAGGTTGATGAACGAGACCCTGGAACACTGGTCTGAAATAACGTCAGTGTGTCTTCTCTTTTTTGCATGGACAAAAAAGTCACAAAAAAATTTGAAAAAAATTAAACGCGCAGAACGCAAAACTAGCAGTTACTTTCGAACCACTTTAAGTGGCAAGACTCCTGCTTCAAGTTCTTTTTTTGCAATCTCAATGGGATTATATTTGATCGCCTCAAGATCTTCTTTTGAAATGTCAATCTTGTAAGGCGCACCCATAGAGATCTGCAATGCGCGTGCTCCAATCAAACGTGCCTTTTCAAATCTCGTCAAGCTCATAGCGCCTTCCTCAATTTCTCACTCTGTTTTATGATGAAATCAATTGCTTGCTCGATTTCATCAAGGGTGAAAACTGCTTCTCCTCCCTTTTGCATAGAGCACAGCTCACCACTCTCCAGCACTCCCACAGTAAGACGTCCAGAAATCCCTGGCATCTCATACTCTGTTGGATCTGCAATGAGTTGATCTCCCACCTTATAGATTGTTGAGCTGATGGGGATGTGTTTTAGCGGAATTGGTTTATCTGTGCGATTTTTGTAGTCTGGCTGACCATCAACAAGTTCTGGGAACTTTGCATTTTTAATTGCGCCAATTGCTGCAAGTCCTATTGCATCAAGAAGATTTCCCGCATCGTTAAGCGTGCAGACATCAACAATGATCATCCACGCAGCTTCACCTTCTTCAATGCAGAGTTCTTTGAAGTCAATACAGCCAGATTCGCGAATTGCCCTATCAGTTACACGAGCATATTCAATTGCGTCCATGCTAGGAGGCCCTCTCTCAAAACTCGGGGATGAGAGTGGAAGTAGTTCAACATTAACCATGAGACTTCCTTTATCAGGAGCATCTGCATAGGGTTTCATAACTTCCATCTTTACACCCGCAATAACTTTTGTATCGCCTATTTGAACAATGCAGGACCCTTCAGCGTTTCGCGTAACATCGTAAGTTACCTTAACATCACGATATTCTAGAGGTTGTCTGCCATCAAAGCGCATACCTCGAGAAATCGCATCAAGAATGGATTCTTGAGTTTCTTTGCTTACTACTTGTAATTCTTTACTCATTTTCTTTCGTATTTCGCTTTAAGCGCGGCTACTTGTGCCTTGTTAATTTCTTTGAGCGCTTTTTCACCAAGCTTAAGAGCTTGCATGAGTTGATCTTTGGTAATCTCTCCATCCATTTGAAGAAGTGTTACTTCTCCTGTGTTATTAACCATAGCAAGAGGAATGTCTGCTACGGGACCATCAGGATATGCTTCTTCTGCATAGTCAAGATCAACAACGATTTTATCATCAACTCGGCCTACAGAGACAGCTGCGACTAAGTCACGCATGACAATTCCCGCATCTGCAAGAGCCATTGCAGCAGCACAAATACCTGCACAGCGTGAGCCTGCATCGGTTTGAGGAAATTCTATGAATACATCAACTACTGCTCCAGGCCACATTGAAAGATCAACAACAGGTTTAAGCGCGTTTTCTGTGACCATGGAGATCTCTTTTGCTCGTCTGTTCTGTCCTGGACGAACACGATCTCCCGAGCCGGAAAACGGCATCATATTGTAGTTGCAACGTAGCACTCCTTGTTTTGGATCTGAAAGAGATCTTGGATGCATCTCTTTAGGTCCATACACTGCTGCAATTGCTTCGGTTTTTCCAATTTTGAAGCGTGCGGAACCTACTGCTCGAGGAACAACACCTACTTCTGCTTCAATAGGACGTAGTTCATCAAATGCTCTTCCATCAGGTCTTTTCTCGTAAGCCATTTTTACTCATCCCCCTCTTTGTCACTACCATTAGTCCTTTCTTTTACTTCAATGGTGTTTCCTGTTTCTTTCTCAAGGTATTCTTTGACCTTGTCAGTAAGACCTGAAAGATGCGCGTCTCGTTCAATCATCTTGATGGTTTTCTGTGCTAGAAGTTCCATTTTAGGATCTTCTCCTGAAAGCCAAACAAGACCGTTTTGTCCCACAAGAATTTTACAGCCAGTTGCCTGTTTAATCATTGAGACCATTGACCCGCCTTTTCCAATGATGCGAGGAACCTTATTGGTATTAACGTCAAAGATCCTCCCACCTCTAAGTTTTCTTAATCCAGGTCCTCTCATAGTAACATCAGTTAGTTTTTGTGACGTTACATTTACAATCTTTGTAATAACATAATCTCCTATGTTGAAAAAGCGAGAGAGGTCAGCTCCTTTATCTATGAATTCTGAGCTTGCATCTCTCATTGAGAGCATCGCAGTGTATGCAGAGTTCATATCAAGCCTCCAGCCCGATGCGAGAATCTCTGTTACTTGTGCGATGATCGTATCTCCTCGTTTTGGAAGATATCTTCCAGAAAGAGGTGTGATTTTAATCACTTTTCCATCTACTGTGACAAGTCCAGTCACTTTTGCTACAATATTTTCACCAAATCGGTATGTCCCGTAGCTTGGTAAAAAGTCCATTCCTGTTGCGAGTATTTCACCAGGAACAGCAATTGCGCGGTTTTCCGTTTTTAATTCACTCATTTTCTTGTTCTCCTAAAACCTCTGTTTTTTGACACATGTTGAAGTGCATTTCATTATGCACCAACCCTACGCGCCACCCAACCCCGCATAGGAAACGTTAAGGTTATGCGTAGATGTGTACAAACGAGGTTTTTATACTTCTTTGATAATTTTGAATCCTACTTCGCTATGGCACAAGTTGTTAAGCTCGTCGATAAGATCATTTTGAACACCCGCAGGAATCTCAAGGTGGACAACAAGTCCTCCATCTTGTCCCCAGGTTTCTTTTTGAATCTCTCCGAACTTTTTGAGGATGCCATAGCTTTGATGAGCATACGTTCCAGGAATGCTCAACTCAACTACTATCTGCTCTAACCTAATGGGAAAGAGAGGCATCATTTTTTTAACGAAGTCATCAACTTGCCTTTGTACAGGTTCTAATTCTTTTACTTTCAACTTGAGCTGCTCCACCGCGTTTTCAATACGCGATCGAGGAATAGGTAACTTTGTTGTAGGATCAACAGCGTTTCGTTGGATCAGGGAAATGATGCGATTGAGCTTTTTCTCACGTAGCTTTTCACGGTACTCTTGTGTGAATTGAATTTCTCCACTATCAAGAATGATTTGTGCAACTTTAAGCTCGTCATCAGTTCCAAACACACGTTTAAGTTCTTCTTCCGAAGCGTGAAGACCTCTGCTTACATCAGTAAAGATGTGTTGTGATCGCAACACGTCTTTAACATCAACATCCTCTTCACCTTCATGATACTTTACCGCAAAATCAGGATCGATTGCTATTTCAAACGTCGCGCCTCCTTTTTTGAGACGAGCAACGTTAAATGAAATTTTTTCTTGGCCTAATGCCCCTGGTTTTTGCTTAAAGTCTTTCATTTGAGCACCGCATCAATTTCCTTATTGGAAAGTTTGGTAAACCTGCAATCATCTTTACGGATAATTGCGACATCAAGTCTATCAGAGGTGAGTTTTTCCTCAACAAATTCCTTGAGTGCTTCAATTGCAAGTTTAAGTCCTTGATCAATAGTAAGCGTTGGTTTGTATTTTTTGTGAAGCACTTCTGTGATTGCTTCTTCTCCTTCACCAATCACAACTGCTTTGAATTGAAAGAAAATTCCTGTAGGATCTGTTTGAAAGAGCTTGGCTTCACCCTCAGGATCAATTCCTGCAACAAGAACTGAAACACCAAAAGGTCTAAATCCTCCCGATTGCGTGGTAAGCTGCTTAAGATCACACATGTTCTTTACCACTTCAAGAGTGTCAATTGGAGTATCATAGGTTACTCTGTGTTGTTGTGCTTTAACTTGTGCACGTTCAATGAGAACGCGTGCATCAGAAATAATTCCTGACGCAGTTGCTGCGATGTGCTCGTCAATCTGAAATGTTTTCTCAATACTGTCAGCAACGATGAGTGGATCTACTATGCGTTTATCAGCAACGAGTAACACTCCATCTGAGCAGACGAGTCCCATTGCGGTTGAGCCTTGTTTGACCGTCTTCTTTGCATATTCTACTTGAAGTAGTCGTCCATCTGGACTGAACATGGTAATTGCTCGATCATAACCCATAACTTGATGATTCATATTCTGCATGGTCTCTCCTCCTTTTCTATGACGCGATGTATTTCCCGGTTTTTTTCAGGATCCCGGTAACCCCTACGCTGTGAATCAGTGCGTCTTCTCCCTCAACTTGGTCGATGAGGGCAAGACTCATTTTTAGTTTATTGACATAGGTATGTTTCACTCTAATAACCCCTTTTGTTGTACTCGCTTTGTCTTTGATGAACATAAGGCCCGCTTCGCTTAGACCTATGCTACCAAAAAGTAATTGAAATTGCTTTTTTATTGTTTTAAACGCCATTTTGGGCTCAATTGGATTCTCAGAAATGGTTTCATACACTAAGTATCGTTTTCTCTCCCTTAAACTAGGCATTAAGGGTTTAATTCTTCTTTTCTCTTCCATTTCGTCTTTTTTCGGGCGTTTCCTAAGGTATAACAAGAGAATAAGCCCAAATAAGCATTTTTTGATTCTCTCTTACAAACAGTAACAAAGATTTTGGGGTTTATAAAGGTTGTTCTTAAAGGATTCCTCGCACACACTCAAACAAATCCCACAAGGTTTTTAAATGAACCTCGAAATCGGGAGGTAGGTGACAGATACTGCACGGATTCGTGCGCAGTAATGACAGAGAGATAAGGTATGAACCCCTACAAACACAGTTACGAAAGTATACATTACGCACTCAAGGGCAGTTCCGTGCTTGAACTAGCAACTGACGTATTTAGACGCGTTCTGGAAGAAGAGTATCCTTGCGAAGTGCTTGGTTATCCAGGTCAGCCTTCAACACAGCGCAATCTTGAAGCAGAACTCGTGCTTCCCCTTGATTGTGTGCGTGGCTTTACCATGAATCTTGTGATCCCGCGAGCAGAACACCGAACAACTGATCGTGTTCCACGCGCATCCCCTCTTCACGCAGCACTTCTTGAACACATCGCAACCAATCACGCAGACATAGTAGAAGAAAAAGACATCAAAGTGAATCGCTATGTCGCCCCCCTGTACCTTAAGAAGAGAGGAATGATGTACCGCGCTGCAATCGTACACAATCCCCAGCACCACTCAACAAGTGTTGAAGAACTCTTCCCCCACCAAAATGGAATTGCAACACTTTGTAACCTTGAGCATCAAGGCGACCGTAGTTTTGTGAACCCTTCACGCCCTCTTGGACGCGCACTGACCTATGTTGCAAATCAAATCGAAAAGTACTCACGCTTCGCACACGTTGTGCGTGCAAAGCAGAAGAAACTGTTCAGCTGGCGTTACTAATTGGAGATACTATCGTCACCGTATCAAAGCTTAAATACCTATTTTAAGAAGAACCTCATTACTATTAGGAGGTTTATCACAATGGCACAATGCACTGAATGCGGGTATGATTATATGGTTACTGACTGCTTTTGCAGGCAATGCGGGGCTGAACACCCCGACAACGATGATGTGCGCATCTTCTCTTGCGAGTGCGGAGCACAAGTCTTTCCAGAAGATAACTTTTGCCACGCCTGTGGAGAAGGCTTTGAAGGCATGGAAGAAGTTGAAGAAGATGATGACGAAGAATTTGATGACTCTGACGACGACTACGATGATGATTCTGAAGACGACTGGGGAGACGATACTGAAGAAGAATCCACACAACAGCAAACCTTAGGGTACTAGTTGGAGATACTCATTTAGGATACTAAGTGATGTCCCTCCACACCCTTAATTGTTTCACTTTTTTCTTTTGATTCAACAAGCGTGTAATTAGGAGTTCTTCCAAGATACTTTCCATTCACTTCTTGTGTCCAAACAATAGCTTGCTTTGATCCTATAAATTGTTTCAATTGATCAAAGCGATAGGAGTGATAGAGTTCAACAAGTCTTTTTGAGCGTTCAAGCGTAACGTTGCCATCGTGTTTGTGCAGACGTGCTGCAGGCGTGTTGGGGCGAGGCCAAAAACGAGAAATATTCACAATCTCAATTTGCAATTCACGAATCAAGTTGAGTGTGTTCTCAAATTGCTCATTGCTCTCAGTAGGATATCCGCAAATAATATCTGTTGCAATAGTAATTTCTGGTACGCCTTTACGCAGAGTTTGAACGATTTTTTTAAAATCTGCAACAGTATATGTTCTGTTCATATCTTTGAGCACTTGATCATCTCCTGCCTGCACAGGCACATGGCAGAACTTGTACACTTTAGGATGATTAAATAGTTCTACAAGCCCTTCAAGGATGGGGAGCATGTAGGTTGGATTTGCCATTCCCACTCTGATCATAAAGTTCCCTTCAAGACGCGCAATCTGCATGACCATTTCAACAAGATTTGTTCCAATATCAAGACCATAACTTCCACAGTCTTGCGAGGTAAGCCATATTTCTTTCACCCCTTCGCTGATTGCTTGCTGTGCGCGTTCAACAATAACTCTTGGACGGTATGAAAGTTGATTTCCTCGCGCGTGCTTTGTCTTACAATAATGACAACTCTCCATGCAACCCTCAGAAATAGGAATAATTTCAACAAGAGGGTTAGTCCTCACACTCGGAAGAGCAATACGTGATTCGCTTTGCTGTTTTGAAGTAAGCTGAACAATTTCTCCTGCAATGGTCTTCTCAACGATAGTATCTGCATCACCAATGTGATTTGTTCCAATAATAGAATACTCTTTGAGTTTAGATGTTCTTAACTTGGGATCTGCTTGTGGAACACAACCTGCAAGAATCACTGTTTTTCCTTGCTCTTCTAACTCTTTTATTGATTTGAAAAATTTGTTCTCTGCCTTATTCTTAACCGTGCATGAATTAATGATGACTACATCTGCAAGTGATTCGTCATCGACGATTTCATAGTCTTTTGATTTAAGCAGACCCGCAATTGCTTCGGAATCTGCCTGGTTAAGAGAACAGCCAAAGGTTCTAATAGCAACTCTCATCTTATTACCTCAAAACTATTTTTGAAGCATCCTTGTTCAAGCAATACTTCGCCCGTTTCTTCATCAACAACAGTTGGCTTTATTAAAACAGCATCGAAATGCACATCACACGTGTATGGTGCTTTTGTAAGGTTAGGGTAACCATGACCATGCGCGATGTGAATACCAGGGAACTTTTCATCGTGCATCACATTACCAAGCAGTTCTTTGATACCATAATTTGTGCCAATGCCGAATTCACCAATGCGATCAGCGTTTTCTACTTGCAAGAGTAGTTTTTTTACTTCTTCTTCAATACGTGTGTTCTTGCAATCTACATCAACAATACGTGACTCTTTAATCACCCACGTAAGAGGCGTCTCCTTGAGTGCATCGACAGTTACGCCAGGTATGTTAAGTAGAAAGGAATATGTACCTGTAATAACGAGCACACCATTTACCTTTGAAGGATACGTGTAGATTTCACTTGGCATAACATTACGCGTCTTTCTTCTTTTGATAAACCCATCGGAAATAATCCAAGAATAGTTCTTGTCAAATTCGATGTGAAGATTTGTTCCTTGATCATCGGTGATTTGAACTTTTTTGAATTGTTGTGCGCGCTCAAACACTTTTTGTGTGAATGCTTTGAGTTCTTGAGGATCTACGCGGTACGCACTTTCAAGAATATGAGGTGTGATTCCCCATAGTGATCCGAAACGACCTCCATGTTCTTCACAAGTTTTAAGAAGTTCTGATCGAAACGCGGTTTCGTTTGTGTGCGCATCTTTTTTCTTTTCAATAAGTGCTAACACCACATCGTGTTTGAGTACTTGTTCTTTGAGCTGTTGTGGCAGGTGTGTAAGAGGTCGCTTGTAGTTGTCAAGATCGATGCTAAGCACAGTATTTGTTTGTTTAATTGCTTCTTCAAGAGGTTGTGCAAGAAAACGGGTTGACGCATCGTAGACTATCAAAATCGTTTCATTTTGTTGTATTGAACAGTATTGTACAATGCGCTTAACGGCTTGCATAAGGGGAAACACCTGCCCCACGATTTATAAAATAGTTGTTAGAATCAAGACACTTATTTATAAAT
>RFJL01000016.1 GCA_003695435.1 Candidatus Woesearchaeota archaeon | reverse complement strand
TTAGCTTGAATGAGTTCTTTGCAGGACTCACACAGGTAAAATGCCTGGCATTTGTTGGTCGGTATTTCTCCTTCTTGTTTGTGCCCGCATTTCGGACAGGTAAGTGTTGCTTTCATGCTATCACCTTGAATAATGCTGGGACGATGACGTAGAGTAGGAGTACCCAGACGATGAGTGCTATGCCTATGGTAGTGAGGACAAAGTATCTGTGTTTTTTGATAAGATTTACGTTGCAGGCGCCTTCTTTTTTCTTGATAGAGAAGTACAAGGAGAGGAGGAGGAAAAGAGTCGCGAGCGGTATGAAGACAGTCCACCTATACGTTGTTGCGAGTGTTCCTGCAAGTGCCATTGCTCCTGAGACGCTGCTCATGCCGAGAAGAACGAGAACTAGGGGCGTTACGCAGCACAGAGATCCTAAAAGTCCTGCTATGCTTCCTGCGATGATGTTTTCCTTTCGTAAGTGTTGTTTCATTGAATGCACCTCACACAGTATTTTTTGATGTGTTTATGAATAAGTTTAATGAGCGGTTCTATCGTTTCCTTATTGAGTGAATAGATGCGTTCTCTTCCTTTTGCTTGTTGTTTAACAAAGCCACATTTTTTGAGTCGTTGAAGGTTATTGGAGATTGTGCTTTGATCAAAAGGTAATGCTTGAGTGAGCTGCGAGACGTTTTTTGGTCCTTTGAAAAGTTCTTCAAGAATGCGCAGTCTTGTTTTGTTGGAAAGCGTTGCTAAGAAATAGTCGTATGCGGCATCAATCTCAAATATTTCCATAATAGAATATTTCATAAAAAAAATATATAAGCTTTGTGTTTTTTCACAAAACATATAACCAGTACAACCCCTTTAATGAGTGCGTAGAGAAAATGCAATGCAAGGTAGGGATGAATGCGTTTTTTTGGCTGAGCATCAACGAAATCACTGAGTTTTTCCCCCTCGATAAAATCTGAAATAAGGTAGATAACAGGTTCGTTCTTAATGTAAATAGTGTTTTGACTATAATAATGTATGACCATAGAACAGTGTCTAAGCTTGTGGAGTTTTTTACATACACCCTGCTATCGCGTCCTTTCTTGTTGCGCTCAGGGTAGAAGAATTTCGCCGCCCTCTCGATACCTGTGCCGATCTCTTCCACAAGGTACACTTCTCCCTCGTAACCATCACCCAATTTACTGATGATACGAAATCGTTGGTGGATGATGCTGCCCAGCGGAAAATCAAAAATCATGAGGACAGTACATCTAAAAGAATATTAAAATCTATGGAAAACGCGAATCAGGTAGACTTAAAAATAAAGAGTCGGCATAACCCAGTATGATTGAAATTTGTGCAGTGTCAGGCTATGAAGAAGTTGGCGGTAACCTTACCGCTGTTCGCGTTGACGACGACGTTATTCTTCTTGATATGGGTATTAATGTTGAGCACTTCATTGAGGCAAGTGAGCAAAACGCGCGAAGTGCTGATGAATTAATGCATCTTAAAGCAATTCCCAACATCACACTCATTAAAGATTGGGCAAAAGATGTCAAGGCAATCATTCCCTCGCACGCACATCTTGATCACATCGGTGCAATTCCCCATCTTGAAAAAAAATTTGATGCTCCCATTATGGGAACTCCTTTTACCATTGCAGTTCTTGAACAAATCGCAAAAAATGAGAAAATTGTGCTTAAAAATCCTTGTAAAAAACTTCGCTATAATAAGAAGTATCAGATTACAAAGAATGTCTCTGTTGAACTGATTGAGATTACGCATTCCGCACCTCATGCAGCTCTTATTGTCCTTCGCACACCGTATGGAAATATTGTGTATGGTAATGATTTCAAGATGGATCACTCCCCCACTCTAGGACTTCCTCCCGATATTGAGAGAATGAAAAAACTCGGAGAGGAAGGAGTTAAAGTGTTTCTGATCGACTCTACGCGTATTGTTGAGGAAGGCAGAACAGAGTCCGAGGCGCACGCTGCAAAAAAAGTGCGAGAAGCAATGCTCAAGAATGCAGAGGGCGGACTTATTGTTTCAACATTCTCTTCTCACATTGCACGTATTAGAACTATTTGTGAAACCGCTCAGGAAATGGGACGAGAAGTTCTTTTCATGGGAAGGTCTCTTTCAAAATATTTGCTTGCTGCAAAGGATGTTGGGTTGTTTGATTATGAACCCTATGGAGAGCTTGTACCGTACAAATCAATGATTCGAAAAAAACTCAAAAGTATTGCAAAGAATCTTGACAAATACGTTCTACTCGTAACAGGCCATCAAGGAGAACCACAAGCAGTTCTTTCTTCTATGATTCGTAACCAACTACCTTGTGTTATAAAAGAAGGAGATTGCGTTATTTTTTCCTGCACCGTTATTCCTACTGAGGCAAATATTGCGCAACGGGAAAAACTTGATCAGCTCATCATGGAAAAAAACATCTCTATTGAAAAAGACGTGCATGCGTCAGGTCATCCCCGTCAGGAAGACGTTGCTGAAATTCTCTCCTATCTTAAACCAGAATTAGTTATCCCTTCTCATTGCACACCAGAGTTCAGAGAAGAAATGGCCAAATTTGTTGAATCACTCGGCTACAACGTAAAAGTGATGCGAGATGGTGAAAGAATTGTGGTCGAATAGACCATTAATCCAGTTTACATAGTAGGGTATTTACCTATTTCTAAAGGTGTTTGTTAGCGCTTATAATTAATTACGATTTCTTGAAGAGAGAACTTTACTCGAATCCATGCACGCACACTAAGCCTTTGGCAGTCAACGGTACCTCCTTGGAAAAGAGATCTGATGTTTTTGTACCCTGCTAGGAGTTAGGAAGATAGGGTTTTCTCAGTTTCCTCAATCAAATACGTTGTGGCTCATAAGGTCTGTATCTCAATCTGTTCTCTTCACCACCCGTTAATATTAATAATATAAATAATATGAAAAAAATATTAGTACTCTCCAGGGACAACTGCCTTTGAAAAAGAGGTGGGAGGCCCGCCATGACCAACCCCCAACAAGTAATTGACGGACTCGTCTGCAAAGTCCTTCGGGCAGAGCTCACCCCTCAAGAAGGTGTTAAAG
>RFJL01000015.1 GCA_003695435.1 Candidatus Woesearchaeota archaeon | reverse complement strand
TGAGTCTTTTCTGCGGATATGGACTCTGATGATACAACTAATTTCGATCATTTTTTGTTTGATGTTTTAGCAGGTGACGAAACCCAGGAGGATACTCTTGAAGAGTTAAGAGATCGCGATGATGAGTTTTTTGAATTTCTCTCAACGATTTCCGAGATTGCCGAAGAAGAGGCTCTAGCCCATATTGGTGCATTCACCCTTGTCCCTTATGAAATTTCAAAGTCAGTCTTCTCATACTTTAAAACGCTTTATGAAAGTGATCCCTTGCGATATAAAAGAGAATATGATTTGCTCTCAACCCAGCCAGATTCTTGGATCGAACAACACTCCGAATTCGCATTCGAGGATTTCGGGTTTGAAACAGCTGAAAAAAAAATGCGTCTCTATGAACTAGCACCGTTTAGCGAACAGAGCTGCATCACTTATGAAGAGCTTTGCGCTATGGCAGATAATTGTACAACAACTCAAAGAATAAACCTTCTTGGTGTTGCCTGCATGAAATTGTTCGAGCAACGACCGCACATTGCAAAACAAACACTTCCTCCAAGAAACAAGTATAGCATAGATGCCAAAAAAAGACTTCCTGCAAGTAACTATTTTGCTACGCAAGACCCCATATACAGAATAACTACCAAAATTGTCAGAAGAAGAGCGCATAACGAAGAAGACTACAAAGAGAGTGTTTCTCTTGTAACTAATCTTCTTGAGGATCCCTTGGCAGAGGAGAAACGAGAACAAGAACACTATGCTAAGTTTGAAGAAGAATTTACAGCTCTTGGTGCGTTAGTCGAAGAAAGAATCCGAGACACACAAGAACAAGAAGTCGATATTCTATCATTACTCGCCGATGAGAGTAGCGGTCTTATGTCGATCCTATCACAAATTCCCTTTCTTCAATCCATTACCCCTGCTACTGCGTGTGATTTTATTCACATGCTTTACACAAGTGGAGAGATTGAAGCTCAAGAAAACATCCGCATCCACATTAATCAAAACATCTTGTTAAGATATTCTATGCCCTCGCAATTAGAAGAGATTCTTCGCGATGACTCTGCGTATTTTAAAATTACCTCCTTTATGCGTGCGTTTAATGAGCTTGCATCAAGATATGTGATTTCCCCAAGTGCAAACCTTCCAATAACTCATCGATGCTATTCCATTCCGAGCGTACATGCATTTGTTCAGTATGACGATTGTTGTATTCTTTACATCGCAAGTTCAAATGATCCTACCTTTGAAGAGAAGGGAAAAGACCTTAAGCTAGGTAGCGTTGTTGATGCGCTTTTGTTTAACGATGTTTTACGTAAGCATTCTTTCTTTTATGAACGCTATGATTGGTTTAAAGACTATGTGCGAGGCAAAGGAATAGGGGATGAATTTTCAGAGATTCTTAACAGTATTGATGGCGCTCCTCGGTGTTGGTATACCAATAGTAGTTTTCGCAATTTTATAGAAGGTTGGAATCTCCGACGGCTTGACCTTGACACTGTTTTTTGGATGCCCGTAACTCATGACGTAGCAACACTTCTTGATGACCCTGCGTTTGGTGCTTCTGAAGAGCTCATTCAACAACTCTTCTCCTTTGACTACGCTCTTGCGCACAGCACTCTTACTCAGGAGCAAGCTCGCAAAGTACATGAGTGGTATCAAGAAGAGGGAGCAACGAGTAAGGAATTTTTGCGTTGTTTTGAAAACCCTCCTCGAGAAGCGCAAGAGCAGTTTTTTGCAAATCGTATTTTGCGCCACATTACCATTATCAAGGATCGTCTTGGTGAACTTGAAAAAGCGGACAGCGAGCATAAAGAATATATTCAACGGGTTGTTCCTTCTCGTGTTGAACGTCTACAAGATCTTGTCCAGGGAACTCGATTTGAAAACCTTATTCGTGAAGAACTTACACGGCTAAACTTGTAGTGCAATACTCTCCCCTCAAGATAAAACTTAATGTATATGCAATTAATGTATACGCACTTAATGTATGCGCAATTGGTGAATATCTAATGGGTAAAACACGAAGAAGTTTTTCTACGTAGTTCACAAGCACGTTGGTTTAGAACGTGGTGTGATAGGCAATAAGCGCGCCATTAAGATCATAGGTTTGTTGCGCTAGAAGATCTACAAGGGAGAGTATACGAAGGTCTTTCTTTTCAAGAGTGTTGAATGCCTCGTCTATCTTTGGAAGGAGTTCATCTTTTTTGAGTCTGAACGCGTGAAGTTTTTCCCAATTAAAGACGTAGAAGAGGTCTTGGAATGATTTGTAAAACACTGCCGCTTCTTTAATGAGTTCTAAGAGTTCTTTTGAGGGAAGTTGCGCATCTTCTTTGGAGAGTCTTTTTCCAATATCTTTAAAGATGTCTGAGATTTTCTCTAGTTGTTCAATGATAAAGTAAAGTGACTCTGGGTTTTGCCCCGTATATGCGTTTTTGTTTATGAGTCTTCTGCACAGATCTGTAAGCTTGTTAACATCAAGGTCTCGTGAGAACACGTCAAAAAGTAAGTCTTTGTCTTTTGTTTCTATCCCTTTTACCACGTCATCTGCCATGGTGTGCATGATGTGAAACGCTCTGCGCAAAAATCGATCGAATTGGGTTTCGTCAATTGTGGAGATGTTTTTGATTTCAATGCTATTTTCTCCTTGCAAGAATATTTCGTATCCGAGGCATGTTTCTTGGAGTACTTCCTTGACTTTTTGCAGTTCTTCTTCTGATGAGTAAAGCACTCTGATTTCATCAACGCCTGCTTTGTATAGTGAAGCTACCATGCGTTTTGCCATCTCTTTTTTTCCTGAAATGTCAAGCTCAACCGCGCTTTTACTCAGATGAGTGGGAGAATCTTTACTAATGGTAATTATTGATCCATCTTCTGTAACTTCTACTTCGTCTCCTTTCTCTATTCCGTGTTCTCTTGCCCATTTTGTAGGTAACGAGACGACAAGAGTTTTTCCTGCAAGTTGTATGACTTTTCTTTTCACTATCACAAACCTCAACAATTGAGTGGTACATATAGATATGAAGTATATAATTATATAGTAAATTATATACTTTAAGGATTAAGGTTAAACCAATTCTTTGCTTCTTTCTTGTTTAGAGGTGAATGTATGAAAAACATGAAATTATATCAAGAGTTGAGAAAAAATGGTAGAGAAAAGCTTACTATGTTGAGCAGAACTCTCCACATGCCGGTTTCGAGCATTTTTGAGCGTATAAGGCGATCTTCTGCGCTTAAGAGATTTACCGTGTTGCTTAATTATCAGGAGATGGGCTATTCTTGTCTTACCCACACCATCATCAAGGTTGAAAAGGCACACAAAGACGCGTTGCGATCATTTTTAAAGAATCATCCCAATACGAATACACTTCTTCGCATCAACAATGGCTATGATTTTATTGTTGAGGGCGTATTTGAGAATATGCAAGAAGCTGAAAAATTCCTTGAATCGCTTGATGAGTTTAACATTATTGAAGAAAAAACGCATTACGTGCTCGAAGAAATTGAGCGGGAGAGCTTTTTGACAAAATAATGATCTCTGTTTGAGATTCCTCTGAACTGTCGAGTGCAAGAAAACCCTGCAAGAGTGCAACGGTATGAAAACATAAACAAGAAACAAAGCAAGAAACAAAGCAAGAAACAAAGCACAAAAGCAAACCATCATGAGAAGATACTGAAAGGAAGGATTAACCGCTGACGAGTTGAGAACAACTCCTCTCAACAGGAATTGTAGCTCTTGCTCGTAACATTTATAAATACACTTTCGCACTGAGTATTCCAATGGCAGTCGATCCTCTTTTCGTGCAAGGCGTTTTGAAAATTATGGATGTTTTCTTATCCCTTGTTGCAGGAGTTTTGTGTATTCGACTGTTTTTGAGAAATGACGATAATGTGCGTCCTTGGACGTTTCTTACCTTTGCACTTTTAATCTTCGCATTTGGTGAAGTGATGGGAACACTTGATGCATTTGGTTTTATTTCCTTTAGAGATTATCTTCCCGCAATTGAACTTGGCGTTATCATCTTCTTCATACTCGCCGTAATTTTTAAGCTTAAAGAGAAAAAAGGGGTGGTTGCATGAGTTATTTTGGCAGCACTCCCACGGAAATTGCATTTAACGTTGCGGTCCACATTATTGGCATTGTTGCATTCGCACTTATCATAAGACTCATTAGCAAATATGATGGTCCTGATATGAGGACTTGGCGCATCATGTTTTATGCAATGATTGTCTTTATCATCAAAAAAATTGTAGGCGGCCTTGCGGGAACGGGTATCATCTATGTTCCTTCAACGCTGTTTAATGTGGTTATTATTTCTATGTTTATCTACGCGCTTTTAGTTGAATTAGACTATCGCAAGAACCAAGCAGGACTAGATGATCTTAGTTCAATTAATGACACGCTTGAGAGGATTAATAAGGAATTATGAATTCAAAAGGAGTCTCACCACTTGCAGCAACACTGTTACTCATTGTCTTTGCAGTAGCTCTTGGTATTCTCACTATGACGTTGGGCGGTAGTTATCTTGATGAGAAAGCTAGTTCTCCTCGTTTTATTGAAGGATGCGTGGTAGTGCCTTTGGAAGAGAATTCGTTTACCCTTCCTGTGCGAGTGTATGGTGAAACAGGTTCTGTTGAGCAAGAAGCAATTTGCACTATTCCCCCCGTCGCCCTAGATAATCCTCTTAAAGTTGCCGTGCAAAGCTGAATTCTGCCACAAGTCTTTTAAACTTCTTTTTCCGCAACGAATCCATGAACTATGACTTAGAGCTTGATAAGGCAATTGACTACATCAAAAAGCAGAATGCCAAAATGGTCTGTATTCAGTTGCCTGATGGTCTTAAACCTCGGGCTAAAGAAATTGCAGATCAGATCAGAGAACACACTTCTGCTCAAGTGTTGATTTGGGGAGGCAGTTGTTTTGGCGCATGTGACTTAGCGCTCGAAGCAGAACGATTGGGTGCTGATCTTTTGATCCAATGGGGTCATAGCGAGTGGAGATATTAAGTTTATGGAAGAAGCGCTTGTATTTATCTTGGTAAGTGCGCTTGCCTATGCAAGTACTTTTTTAGGAGGTCTCATCAGTTTTTTCACCCCAAAAGAGAATTATTCTTTAATATACCGCGTTCTTGAACCCTTTGTCTTTGCAACAATTGTATGTCTTGGCATATACCTTGCACTAGGTAAGGAATTTTCAACGATCCTCCTTATTGCCCTCTTATGCGTAGTATTTTTCATCTTCACTGCGAAGTTTTATGAGGAATTTCGTCAGGTGTTTTATGTCTTTTTGGCACCTGTTCTCTTTTTTGCATTTAGAAGCGCCTATGCAGATGTATTTGCAAGTCTTATCTTCCTCTTAGGAATGATTAGCGGCGCGCAATACGTAAGAGAAGATCTTCCAACGCTGTTTAGTGATATCGCACTAGGATATTCATTATTTTTTGTTACTGCTCTGCTTATCAACCTCTTCAGTCTGGGTTTTGCCTAACTCGCAGGAACAGAGACAAAAATCAAATCATTTGAGACAAGCAGAAATAAAAGCAAACATCAAAGATAGAGTAATGCGTGAATGAAATTGAGAATTCAGCTTAAAAACACTCACGAACCTTTATAAATCAAATCAATGCGTTACCACCCATGCACCTACTCAAAACATCTATTAACGGAAATCCCAATGTAGGGCTTTACGGTTATGTTACTGATGACTTCGCCCTTGTAGGTATTGAAGTACCCGAAGATCTTGTAAAAGAGTATGAAAAAGTACTCAAAGTGCCAGTTCATCGCATCACCGTTGCAGGAACGTCTCTTATCGGCGTTTTTGTTGCAGGAAATAGCAAAGGAATTCTTGTTCCTAACATCATTTTTGATGATGAACGCGCACAACTTGATAAACTCGGTATTAAGTATACCCTCATTGATACTAAACTCACAGCGCTTGGAAACAACATTTTATGTAATGATCAAGGTGCGCTAATAAACCCAGAATTTACTGATGAACAACTCCAGGCAATTCAAGATGCTCTTGGCGTTCCAACCCAAAGAGCGACCATCGCAAATCTAGAGATTGTTGGAGCTTGCGCTGCGATCAACGCAAACGGAGGAATAGTTCACAGAGAAATTGAAGATACTGAAAAAGAACTTGTTGAAGATGCATTACAAATTGAAGTTGAAGCAAGTACTATTAATTTAGGATCACCCTATATTCGATCAGGTATTTTAACAAATTCCAAGGGGTTTATCATTGGCGAATTATCTGCAGGTCCCGAAGTGACCTTTGCAGATGAATGTTTAGGTTTCCTTACTACTAAATGAGGTGTATGCTATGCTATCAGAAAAAGATAAGAAATTTTTAAAGGAACTTGTAAAACAAGAACTACAAGCATTTGAAAAAGACCGTGTTGAGAGGGATATCTTTCCCCAAGAACTCGCAGCAGAGTATAACTACGAACAGTACTTGAAACAATTACTAAAGAAACTATGACTAAAGAGCGTAACAAAGAGGACGAGGCAAAGGAGGTTTACCTTGCACTTCAAACAGCAGATCGTAAGATTAACGCGATGCAACAACAAATAGAACGTGTTGAAGAGCAGATTTCTCAAATTAATGACATTAAACACAGCCTTGATCAGATTGCACATGCCAATGGCGGTGAGGAGAACTATGTTCCTCTCGCAAATGGCATCTTTGTTAGAGCAAAGCTCGAAAAAGTTGATGACGTTCTCATAAATGTTGGCGCAAGTGTTTGTGTCAAGAAAAGTATTGCAGAAGCAAAGGAGCTTATGGACAAGCAACTCAAAGACATTCTTATGTTTCGCAGTGAATTAATGCAACGTTTAGAAAACACGTACAAGGAAGCTCAAGAGCTTGAAAAAAAGGCTCGGGAGATCACCAATGTTTAAGTTTCTTAAAGAAAAACTCAAGAACGCAGTTGATAAATTCTCAAAAGATATTGATGAGAATGCTGAAACGATAGAAGAAATAGCAGAAGTAGAAGAGAAGATAAAAAAAACAGAAAAAGAAAGCACAACCAAATCAAAAGCAGATACGAAAGAAAAGAAAAGTAAGAAGAAAACAGAAGAGAAAAAAGAACAAAAGAAAAGAAAACAATCAACAGATTCTAAAAAAGATTTGGCAAAAAAAGTAAAGCAACAGAGCACAGCAGATCAAGAAGAAAATGCAACAAGTACTAAACAAAAACAATCATCTGCAAAAGTTGTAGATGAGACTAGCACAAAGAGTACGGGAAAGAAAAACAGAAAGGATGCTAAGAAGACTACGAAATCAGCCCAAGAAGAAGTAAGCGATGATTTAGAAGCTGAAGCAAAAGAGCTCGTCGAAGAAGCGCGTGATATTGAAGAGAAAGTAACCAAGGAGACGAAAAAGAGTTTCTTCTCACGATTATTCAAAAAAGAAGAGGAGTCCTCTTCACAGGACAGTTCTACTGAGGATACACTACAAGAAACGGTTGTAGAAGAAGACAAAGAAGATACTCAAAAAACATCTGATGTTGAAAGTGAAAACGCAGAGGAAGAACTCGAAACGAAAAAAGGATTTTTCTCACGAGTAAAAGAGAGTATTACCACAAAAAAACTTTCTGAATCTAAATTTGATGATCTCTTCTTTGATCTTGAAATTGTACTTCTTGAAAACAATGTTGCGCTTGAAGTGATTGAAAAAATTAAGAACGATATGAAAGAGCGTCTGGTTGATAAGAAAATTAACAGATCAGAAATCGGAACAATAGTTTTTGAACAACTCCGCTCATCTCTTGATGAGATTCTCACGTTTGAGACCATAGATATTTTTGAGAAGGTTAAAGAAAAGAAACCATACGTCATTGTTTTCGTCGGTATTAATGGTACTGGAAAAACTACAACAATCGCAAAACTGGCTCACGCATTTAAGCAAAAAGGATTAACTCCTGTGCTTGTAGCAGCAGACACATTTAGAGCAGCTGCGATCCAGCAGCTTGAGGAACATGCAAAAAACCTCGGTGTGAAACTTATTAAACATGATTACGGCTCTGACCCTGCCGCAGTTGCGTTTGATGGCATTAAGCATGCAAAAGAAAAAGGTGCAGATGTTGTTCTCATAGATACTGCGGGAAGGCTTCACTCCAACACAAATCTCATGGGAGAAATGGAAAAAATCATCAGGGTCGCAAAGCCAGATTTGAAGATTTTCGTGGGCGAATCAACAACGGGGAATGACTGTGTGGATCAAGCAAGGAAATTTAATGAAATCATCAATATTGATGGGATTGTACTCTCAAAAGCAGATGTTGATGAAAAGGGAGGTGCTGCTATTTCAGCTGCATTTGTTACAGGAAAACCTATTCTCTTCATAGGAACAGGTCAGGGATATGATGATCTTGAACCTTTTGATAAAGACAAGCTGATGAAAAGACTCTTTGAATAGCGTTTGAACGCATTCTTTGAAAGATTACGTTGAAAACAAGAGAGAAAAGATTTTAAGAAACTCGGAAAAGAAGAGATTAGTAACTTCCCTGAATTCCTCTTAGAACAATCTTAGACCCTTCTTTTACCATATGCAACTTGTGTAAATGGTTAATGATCAAGTCGTTTCCTTCTAAATAGTAGGTGACAAAGAGGTGTCTAAAACGAACTTTCTCTATGTTAGGAATTTCTAGTTCTTCAAAAGGCAATTCTCCTTTTTTATGAGGATCGTCCTCTTTAAATAGCTTGATTGAAACTGTTTTAAAAGGGTCGTCTCCACGGCGAGGAAGTCGTCCTACCATAACAGCACGACACTCATATTCATAGGTTCCATCTTCCATAGAGGAGTAAAGTACTTCGAATATTTAAAAAGTTAGTGGTCGGAGAACCTTCGAAGCATAATATCACGAACTGCTGGGGGAACGTGTGCAACAATTCTTTGTGACCAGTTACGTGTAGTAACAAAGGAGCGTACCCAGGACGCTTCAATCTTACTCAAATCACCTTCTGTATCTACATAAATGGTAGGAAGTTCGGGCTCCATAAGCCTATTCATACCTGCGAGGGTTCCCTCATATTTAATGTCTTTTGGGTTCTCTGAGCGTCTTCTCCCTCTAAGAATTGCGCAGGCGTTTTTTCGTAAGGCATAATCTACGAGGAATTCATTTTCATAGTGATCTGCAACAACGTTAGGAAGATGTTCTACGCTTTTTTGAATCATCTCAAGGCGCTCATCAAGAGTGAAAAGGCTGGTTTTCTTTGTTGAGTTTGACCCGATTGCAATGATGAGCTCATCACAGATTCTTGAGCCCACTTCTGCAACGTATAAGTGGCCTCGCGTGAAAGGATCAAAAGTACCTGGAAACACGTAAATATGTTTAGCAACCATAATAGATGAGAGTTGGTGTTTTTTTATTAACATTGGTGAGAAAAAAGAGGAAAAGAAAAGAAAAGAAGAGACTAATCCACACAACATACGGTTGTGGATGAAAGAGTAAAGATTTTTATAGACTTATCATGATGGAAATACAACAACAAAACCCTACGCGAACAAAAAGTGCAGGCTTTCCATCATTAAGAATACCCATTAACCCTTACAGCAGCGGTACAATCTCCTTTTAAGAGGTACTTTCGTTAATGGAGGGGATTTGTTCACAAAGTCACGTTGAGGTAACCTTCAGATTATATGACGAAGATTCTTTTCAAACCAAGCAGTGTAAAAAAACTGCAAAGGAGTAGTGATGGTACGATCAAACTCTTTTTTGAGGGATATCACGCGGTTTTGATACCTCAAAAACAAGGGAAGAACACGCTGTGCATCTCTTCTCAGGTGGGTTGTGCTATGGGCTGTACGTTCTGCTACACTGCGAAGATGGGTTTTGTGAGAAATCTTCGTGTTGAAGAGATTCTCTTACAAGTACGTGCAGCTCTTGAAGTTTTAAATGCAAAAGATGTGCACACAAAAGATTCTCCTCGCACGCACTACGCTCATGACGTAATAACGTCTCTTGTGTTTATGGGTATGGGCGAACCTCTTAACAATTGGGAGAACGTACAAAAAGCTATGCATGAACTCAATGAAGACTACTCCTATCCGTATAAGAAAATAACCATATCAACATCAGGCGTGCTTCCTAAGATGAAAGAATTTCTTGAATTTCCTTTCAAACCTCAGTTAGCTCTTTCACTTCATTCACCGTTCCAAGAGATTCGCGATGTGCTTATGCCTTTGTGTAAGCAATGGCGTGTTGAAGACCTCGTTGCTTTCTGCAATGACTATACAAAGAAAAGAAGGGAATCTGTTATGATTGAGTATGTGATGATTAAGGGACTTACGGACAGAGATGAAGATGTTAAAGCGCTACTCTCATTGGGATTTACTGCACCTACTAATTTTAATCTGATACCTCTTAATGGAGAGTTGCAACTAAGAGATACTGCCTATATACGCTCAGATTCTCAAAGAATAACTCAATTTGCGCAAGCATTAAGAGTTGCAGGACACAAAGCATTCATCAGGCATACGCGAGGAAGTGATATTGATGCTGCGTGTGGTATGCTAGAGTGGAGTGACTGTAAGAGCAATCTCTAAAAAATAAAACAATTTTTTAGTTATACTTCTGCTTTTACCGCTTGTACATCTTCAATATCTGATATTTTTGCAAGAACTGAATTCAAGTCTTTAACACTATCCATATCTATCTTGACAGTGAGGAGGACATTTGTTTTACGTGCTCTTGAGGTAACAGATCGTACATCCACGTTTTCCTTCGCAAGTAGATCCAGAATTTCTACAAGAACGCCTGGCCTGTCTGAAACATAAATTCTTAGTTTTCTCCAGTTGAGATCTTCTGGCTCTTGCCAGATAAGTTTTGCTTCTTTTTGTCCTTCAAGTGCTGCTATGTTTGCACAACTCTCTTTATGTACTGAGATCTTTCCATCCTTTGCATAAAACCCTCGTATGTCGTCGTGTATTTGAGGCTCACAGCACTTTGCAAGCTTGAGTGTTGCCTGCTTTCCTTCAATCTTCAAGTATTGCGCAGGGTTTACTTTAAATGATTCTTGTATTTTTTGTTCACGTCTTTTACGTGCTTGTTTTGGATTGTGTTCAGCATCAATTCCAAGGGCTTGGCGAATTTTAGACCTTGCCTTTGTAGTAAGCACAAAGTTAAGCCATGCTCTTGAAGGTGTAGCTTTGTTAGAAGTTATGATTTCAACCACATCTCCTGATTTAAGTTTATAATCAAGTGGAACTATTTTATTATTGACTTTTGCTTTTGAGCACTTCATGCCAACATCGGTATGAACTGCAAATGCAAAGTCAATGGGTGACGCATCCTCTGGAAGAGAGATAGGATCTCCTTTGGGAGTAAGAACAATGATCTCATTTTCAAATAAATCTACTCGGAGCGTTTCTACAAAATCAACCGCGTTTTTGGATTTTCTCAACCAGTCAAGTATCTGTTTCGTCCACTCAATTTTCTGATCAAATTTTTTGTCTCTTTCCGTTCCCTTGTATCTCCAATGTGCAGCTACACCTTCTTCTGCTATGTGATGCATTTCTTCTGTTCTGATCTGTACTTCGAGGCGCTTTTGGTTGTATTTTACTGTGGTGTGAATGGATCTGTACCCGTTGGGTTTTGGGTGGGCGATGTAGTCCTTAAGTCTTTCAAGATCTGGTTCGTAGAGATTGTGCACTATTTGAAGTGCGGTGTAACACTCTTCAATGGATTTTGTGATGATCCTAATTGCGATAAGATCATAGATTTGATCTATTTCTTTCTTCTTGTTGAGCATTTTTTTGTATATGGAGTAGAAGTATTTTGCTCGTCCATAGATTTCTGCTTCAAGATTTTCTTTTTTGAACGCGTATTTTATCTCATCAACGATTTTTTGAGCTACTTTTTCTCGTTGATCTCTCTTCTCCGCAATTTGCTCTTTTATGCGAAGGTACGTATCAAAATCAATGTACCTTAAAGAGAGGTCTTCAAGTTCGCCTTTTATTCTCCACACACCTAGTTTATGAGCTATGGGCGCGTAGATTTCAAGAGTTTCTTTTGCTATGCGTTTTCTTTTCTCATCTCGAAATGCGGAGAGCGTTCTCATATTGTGAAGTCTATCTGCAAGTCGAATTAGCATGACACGAACATCGTTGGTCATGGCAAGAAGAAGTTTTCGTATGTACTCTGCTTGTCCTTCTTCTTTTGTTGCAAATTTATCATAAGGTGTTTTAGTTACTCCTTCAACAAGCGTTGCTATTTCGTCTCCGAATTCTTTGCGTACTTTATCAAGAGATGTTGAAGTGTCTTCTACGGTGTCGTGGAGTAGTGCTGCGCAGATCGTAGCAGTATCAGCGCGCATTCCTGCAAGAATTCTTGCAACGGAGAGGGGGTGTATGAAATAGTCTTCTCCTGTTGAGCGTTTTTGCCCTTCATGTGCTTGGGAAGCAAAATGATATGCTTTTTTAATTAAATCTATATTTGCATGAGGATTGTGTTCTTTAACGTAGTCATAGAAGTCTTGCTCTGAGCCGATGTGTTCTTTGAAAGCCATGTACTCAGGGGAATACTGCACATATTTATATAATACACTACTTCTTTTCAGTTGATATGATTGTCTTAGGTATTGAATCAACCGCGCATACGTTTGGCGTCTCTGTCATTAGGGAAAAACAGGTTCTCTCTAATGAGCGTAAGGCGTTCACGACTCAAGAAGGGGGTATGATTCCTGCAAAAGTCGCACAACACCATGTGCAGTGGTGTGACACTGTTGTAAAGAATGCATTGGAAAAGGCAGGTGTGACGATGAAAGATATTGATCTTGTGGCTTTTTCTCAAAGCCCAGGTCTTGGAAATTGTTTGCGTATTGGTGCCGTTGCTGCAAGGAGCCTTGCGCTCATCTACGACAAACCTATTATTGGTGTGAATCATTGTGTTGCACATCTAGAAGTGGGAAAAATGCAGACTGATGTTAAGGATCCTGTGCTTCTCTATGCTTCTGGAGCGAATACGCAGGTGATTGCTCTTGAAGGGGGAAAATATCGCGTTTTTGGTGAGACGCTTGATACCGGTATTGGTAATTTTCTTGATACCCTTGCAAGGAATATGAAATTGGGCTTTCCTGGGGGTCCTAAGATTGAAGCTCTTGCTACGAAGGGCAAAAACCTCATTGAGCTTCCTTACTCTGTGAAAGGAATGGATGTTTCTTTTTCAGGTATTTTAACAAATCTTACAAGGATGTTTGAGAAAAACCAGGCAAGTAAGGAAGATATCGCATTTTCTGCACAAGAGTACGCGTTTGCAGCGCTTGTTGAAGTATCCGAGCGTGCCCTAGCGCATACGGGGAAAAAAGAATTACTTCTTGGAGGAGGTGTTGCTTGCAATAAACGGTTACAAGAGATGTGTCGCTCTATGTGCGAGGCACGTGGAGCGAAATGTTACGTTCTTGAAAATCAGTTCAATGTGGATAATGCTGCGATGATTGCATGGCTTGGTCTTCTTGAGTTCCGAGCTGGCAAGCGTCAGAAGATTGAAGAAACCGCTATTGATCCTTATTTGAGAACTGATGAAGTGGAAGTATCCTGGTGATTACTTTCTCACACCAACAGGGTAAAAGCGCTCAATGAACTCTGGTCGGGTAATGGTTTCAATCAGTTCTTCAGACATGTCGCGAACGCGTTTATGATAGTCCCGAACTTTTGCTGTTCCCCGTCGCATATCCGTTCCGCCAAGGGTGCACGGATGGACCAATGCAGACCCAATAGGACCTTCAATGGATAATTTAATGAAACCCAAGATGGGTCTGTCGTTACCCCTAGATAGATTAATGACATAATCTCCCGGGCTTACAGGATTATTCTTTTGAAAACTTTGAGCAATTCTTCCTTCAGGTATCTTCATCACCCAAGGATTTGAACCTTGAATACCATATTTTTGACATAGATTGCCTATAGCCGCATTCACTAAATTAGAGATTCCTCTCAAAGTGGCGCTTTGAATCGCTGCATGATTTGCGGCCCGTCCAATAGATTCGCGTTGTTTTCTTGTCAAAGGTATATCAGGTCCTAAGAGCTCATTTATGCTCTCTGGAAGATCCGTATCGAGATTGTGAAGAAGATAACCGACTCCAGTGTAGAAATGATCGATGCAGATGTTGCGTGCATGTTCCATGAAATCCAGATGTCTGAAGACTTCAGGGTATCTATCTAAAAGCTCCCATCCAAACTCAATGGTTTGACTCTTGGACCAGCTCGTCGTCCAAGAAGAGGGACCTGCAGGAGAAAACGTGCCTTCATTGTATTGCTCAGTCAAACCTGATCGCGGGGCGTTTATGCCGATCTGCGCTGAAGGACTCGTCCCAACAGAATATCTTTGGAAATGATTGTGCCAGTAGTCCCTCTTTTCATCTTCATCGGGAACTTTTGACCCTTGAGCTGTCACCACAGGGATGACCTCTCCAACTTGTTTCATTCCAAAGACAGGTTTCCCATATGCATCATGAATGATGCGCCCATCTGAATAAAAAGCAACACGCGTAATAGACGGGTATGTTTGTCTTAACGCTTGGTTATAAGAAAAATTTGACACGATGACAGGCATGCCTGATCTCAGACGCGTCTGAATCTGTTTAAGAAACTCGTCTACATTACCTGTCGTTACTTCGAACTCTTTCCCTGCTTCAATACGTTCAACAAGAGCCATTCAAGAGAACAAAGAATTTTAATTAATAAGTGTTTAGCTGTCCCTTAAAGGTAAATAATCAAGAACTCTTCTTGATCTGATCATATATTTTTTTGTTGCCCTTCCAATCAATGACATGATGAAGTACTTGCGTGATGTTCTCTACAGGGAGTACTTTTATTTTTTTGAGCTTTGCTTCTTCTATTACAATGTCATTAAGGTTGCTTTTTGGAACAATAACTTCTTTGATGCCCGCGTCAATTGCTGCTTCAACTTTTGCTGAAACTCCTCCTACGGGGAGTGCTTTTCCTCGTACTGAGAGTGAGCCAGTCATTGCTACGTCTTGTTTGACTGGAAGGCCTTTGAGCGCTGAAATGATTGCAACTGCAACCGCTATTGATGCGCTATCCCCTTCCACTCCCTCATAAGTCTGTAAGAATTGTACGTAGATATCGTATTTTTCTTTGAGATCATCTCCAAAGAAGCTTTTGATAATTGCTGAGACGTTGATGATTGCTTCTTTTGCAATTTCTCCTAGCTTTCCTGTTGCGACGATGTTCTTTTCTTTTCCTCCTATTGTGCATTGCGCTTCAATGGGAAGGATGATTCCTGACATCATGGATCCCGCACCCATAACTGCAAGTCCATTGACACGGCCTATTTGCGTGCCTTGGGTGACGATAACATTGTATTCTTTTTTGCGTTCAATGTATTTGTCTGCGATTTGTTGTTCAAGTGATCGGGAGAGTTTGAGTGCGCCTTTGATGTGTTCTGGTTCTACGAGTTTTTTCTTTTGTTCTATTGCAAGGTCTCCTGCTGCTCGGACAATGCCTCCAAGTTCTCTTAGGCGCAAGGTGAGATGACCTTTTCTGTTTGCCCTTTTGCGTGCTTCAACAACGATGTATTCGCACGCCTCTCTTGAAAAATGAGGTATTTTTTTGTCTTTTTTTACTTCTTGTGCGACGAATCGTGCAAGTTTGTCTCTGTTTTCTTGTGTGTCTTTCATCGTGTCGCTCATGTGCACTTCGTATCCGTAGCCCCTTATACGTGAGCGCAATGCTGGATGCATGTGTTCAATAGTGTCGTAATTTCCAGCAGCGACAAGAACGAAATCACAAGGAACGGGTTCTGTGCGTACCATTGCTCCTGCACTTCTTTCTGATTGTCCACTAATTGCGAATCGTCTTTCTTGGATTGCTGAGAGGAGTTCTTGTTGTGTGTGTGGTTGTAGTGTTGAAATTTCGTCGATGAAGAGCACTCCTTGATGTGCTTTGTGTATCATTCCTGCAACGACTCGTTCATGTGCAGGCGTTCCAAGACCTCCTGATTGGAAGGGGTCGTGGAGAACGTCT
>RFJL01000014.1 GCA_003695435.1 Candidatus Woesearchaeota archaeon | reverse complement strand
CCTCACGATCGTGATGATATGACTGCTCATCTGGCAGTGCGATGCGTATTGGAATTGTTGAAATGATGCGTATCAATAACATTATAAACTTCCTTCGCGAATAAGAACATATTCCATGGTCAACGAAACATTTGTGAATGTAACGGCAAGCGTAGCCCCGTCAGCAGATATAGGAACAGCAACACATCTCTTCATCACCGTTATCATACCGGAGATTGCAAAGAGGTTCTTCGCTTTTCTCTCAACACCGTTTATCTATCCGGAGACGTGGTGGTTACTCACACACCTTCTCCTCACCTTTATTCTTTTTGAATTCTACTTTGATCGTCATGAAGATGAGGACCTTGGGTGGGGAGCAGCACTTGCAAATAGTATTGTTATGGTGTTTGTGAGTATGGAGCTTCTAAGAGCGGTGTATCATCACGAGGGAACGCCGTTTTCAGTGTTATGGAATGTTGTACAAGACGCACTTACCTTCTCAGCACATCCTGATAAGGTGGTGATTCTTGCACTTATTCTCCTCTTGGGTATTCTGGGAATTGTCACGGCGGTGATCAACTATTTTCATTTTCTTCCAAGAAAAGTCGCCTTCATCATTTCAGGACATAAAACCGTAAACCTTCTTGCATACTTTCTTATTGTTATTGTGTGGAGATACACTCATGGCAAGCCTCTACCTCTTGATGGCATAACGCTCGTAGCGCTATTTCTTTTTGGAATGATGATGTGGGGTATATTGTTGCTTGTTAATTTTAAAAGAGCAAAGAGAAAAGCGAGACAAACAGATATTACCCTCTTCAAGTGAGACTGTCATTTTCTGGGTGTGAGGGGTGGTGCGCAAGACAAGTATGGTCAAAGAAGTAAGCAGAACGTAAGCAGAATGTAAGCAGAATGTACGCAGAATGTAAGTAGAGTCAGCAACGCTTGAATGGTATGACTGTATAAGTGGTGTAACAAATGTTCTTTGAACCCCCAGACGTAGTATTTATAAAGAATTTCTCCCACTATGTACTACATGATCACCTACAAGAATTACGTTAATGGTGAATGGGTTACATCCAAATCAGGAAAAACCTTTCAAAGTCACAACCCCGCAACAGGAGAGGTTCTCGGCGAATTTCAACAATCAACAAAAGAAGATATAGAAACAGCAGTACGCGCTGCAAAACAAGCTCAAACAACATGGGCAAGAACACCCGCTCCGCAACGAGCAAAAATTCTCTACAAAGCAGCAAACTTACTCATAGAGAACAAACAACGCTTAGGAGAGCTTGTCACCACAGAAATGGGCAAAGTCATCTCAGAAGGACTCGGCGACGTACAAGAGGCAATTGATATCGGACTCTACATGGCAGGAGAAGGACGCAGACTCTTTGGACACACAACACCCAGTGAACTTCCTAACAAGTTTGCGATGACGGTAAGAAGACCCATAGGTGTCGTCGGTCTTATTACTCCGTGGAATTTCCCCATTGCTATTCCTTGCTGGAAAATATTTCCCGCGCTCATCTGTGGCAACGCAGTAGTATTCAAACCATCAAGCGATACGCCACTATGCGCAGTAGAAGTTGTCAAAATCTTTGAGAAGGCAGGACTGCCCAAAGGAGTTCTTAACCTCGTAACAGGTTCAGGAGAAGAAGTAGGCGCACCACTCATAGAACACCCCGACGTGAGAGGAATCTCCTTTACAGGTTCAAAAGCAGTAGGTGAGTTCGTGCTCAAACATGCAGGAATCAAAAAAGTAGGACTTGAGCTTGGAGGAAAAAACGCAATTATCGTGCACAAAGATGCACATCTTGATCTCGCACTTGAAGGAATACTCTTTGGAGCATATGGAACAACAGGTCAGCGATGCACGGCATGCTCAAGAGTCATTGTGCACAAAGACGTAAAAGAAAAACTCGAAAAACTCATTGTTGAGCGTCTCAAAAAATACAAAATCGGTTTTGGCATTTCAGAAGATATTGACATGGGCCCACTCATCAACCACCAAGCATTGATCAAAACTGCAAAATATGTACAAATTGGTCTTGAAGAAGGTGCACGAATGCTCATAGGTGGAAACCCTCTAGAAAAAGAAGGAGGACACTTCTTTGAGCCCACACTGTTTACCGATGTAAAACCTGATATGCGCATCGCACAAGAAGAAATCTTTGGACCCGTACTTGCAATCATACCTTATGAGGACATTGAAGAAGCATTTGAAATTGCAAACAACATTGAATACGGTCTCTCCTCAGCAATCTACACGCAAGATGTTAATTTAGCATTTCTTGCAATGGAGCGTATCGAAGCGGGCTTGACCTACATTAACTCTTCAACAATAGGCTCTGAGTGTCACTTGCCCTTCGGAGGAATAAAAGGAACTGGAAATGGAACAAGAGAAGCAGGCATTGAAGGCATTCACGAATTTAGTGAGACCAAAACGATTTACGTTGACTACTCAGGAAAATTACAGAAGGCACAAATTGATGTAGGTGATTAAGTAATGGTAACGTGTTTTGGTGGTTTTCCTAAAAAATAAACAGCCTTTCCCTTCCAACCACCTCTGTTAAAAGGACAACACCCCTCTCTTTACCAACGGTGAAAAGAAGTGTTGCAAAAAATCAGTAACGCATACTATGATCAGGATCAAAACAACTATTCCCGGACCAAAAAGCAAGAAACTACTCGAAAAATTCAAACGTCTTAACGGGGGGTGGAGTGTTCCACATCCCACAATTCTTACAATGAGGGGGGAGCGTTGCTATGTTGAAGACGTGGACGGCAACAGGTTTCTAGATTTTGGATCACAAATAGCAACAAATCCCTTAGGGTATAATCACGAAGCACTTCTGGAAAATTCACAACGCTACGCTAACAGATCCCCTATCAAAATTGCAGGCCAAGACTTCCCAACACAAGAACACATAGACCTTCTTGAAGAACTTCTTACCATAGCACCCAAAGGTTTAAACGGCGCATTCCTTATCAATTCAGGAGCAGAAGCGACTGAAAACGCAGTAAAAATCGCGCTACGTCAAAGACCGCAGGCAAAAATAGGAATTTCCTGTGAAGGTGCATTTCACGGGCGAACACTAGGTGCATTATCCAACACAAACTCAAAACAAGTTCACAAAAAACACTTCTTCTCCTTACCCGTAAGAAGAATTCCCTACGATGAATCAGCAGTGGATCACCTCAACCAGCTCACTAAAAGAGAACTCTCCCCCCAAGAAATTGGATACGTTATTATTGAACCGATTCAAGGAGAAGGAGGCTACAACATTCCAAGCAAAAAAACAATTCAAAGCATTAGAACCTGGTGTGAGCGCAACAATGTTCCCTTCATTTCAGATGAAGTACAAATGGGGATGGGACGAACAGGCACGTGGTGGGCAATTGAACAGTTCAACGTTACTCCTGACATCATCACCGCTGCAAAAGCACTGCAAGTAGGAGCAGTTATTGCAAAAAGATCTTCGTTTCCTGAGCCTGGAAGCATTTCCTCAACATGGGGTGGAGGACACTTACTAGATTTAGCAAATGCTCTTACCACCATTAAAACAATTAAAAAAGATAACTTGCTAGAATCTAACAAAAAACACGGCAAAAGCCTTTTGTTACTCCTTCAAGAACTTGCATCAAAACATCCTTCTATGAGCAACATAAGGGGGTTGGGTTTGCTTGCAGCATTTGATCTTCCCACGAGAAAAGATCGTGACAATCTCATTCTTGAATTACTCAAACGTGGCGTGATCGTACTAGGCGCGGGAGAAAAAAGTGTAAGAATCATCCCTCCCTTTGTTGTGAACAATCATGATCTTGTCGCATTTATTGATGCGCTTGACAAAGCATTACACACAGTAATAAAAAAATCATTCAAACACAGAGGACACATCTGCAAATACATTGATTGTTCTCGGAGCGTAAGCTAAATGACAAAACTCTTGGAAGAACTCTGTAATGCCTTCGGACCATCAGGAGATGAAGCAGAAGTACGCACACTACTCAAAAAAGAAATGAAAAAACACCTCAAAGATGTCAGAGTTGACAAATTTGGCAATCTTATTTGCCGTAAGGAAGGTAAGGGTCCTCGTATCATGCTTGCAGCACACATGGACGAAATAGGCCTTATGATTAAAGATATCAAAGAAGATGGTAGCATACGTTTTTCCACCATTGGAGGAATAGAACCCATCACCTTAGTGGGACAAGAGGTAATCATCAAAACAAAAAAAGGAAAAAAAATCAACGGAGTAATCTCCTTTGAAGAATTACAAAATGACTACGCCATAGAAGAATTGCCCAGTGTTGATGAGCTCTACATCGACATAGGCCTAGACAAAAAAGCAGTGAAAAAATTAGGGATTGAAGTCGGAGATTATGCCTTACCTAAAACAAAATTCAAAACACTTGGATCAAAAGATATTATTTCAGGAAAAGCTCTTGATGATCGTATCGGCTGTTACATACTCGTCGAAATTGCTAAACGTTTAAAAAAATCCTCCGCAGATATTTTCTTTGTCTTCACCGTTCAAGAAGAAATAGGACTCTACGGAGCACACACGTCTGTTCACGCAGTTGATCCCGATTACGGCATTGCTGTTGAAACTACCAACGCAGAAGATGCGGGTGAAGAAGATGTTGTTCAGATAGGAAAAGGACCTGTTCTTATTCTCAAAGACTCAGAAATTATTACCAATGAGTGCCTTGATGATGATTTAAGACTGGTTGCAAGAAAACTGAAAAAACCTCTTCAACTCAAAGTTGAAGAACTTGGCACAACTGATGCCACAAAAATCATGCTCTCAAAAGGAGGAGTGCCTTCAACAACGCTAAGCGTTGCTGTGCGAAACATCCACTCAACAATATCAGTCTCATCACTAAAAGACGTACAGGACGTTCTTGCCATCCTTCTTGAATTTCTTAAAAAACCTCCTCGCACCTGTATCAAATGACGCATGTCAAACACTTGCGCTGCGTACTGTGCAAAACAACGTATCCTGCAAATAAACCTGTGTTTGAATGTAGTTGTGGGGGACCACTTGATGTTATCTATGACTATGAAGAAATCAAATCATTTGTAAACACTCCCGATTTCAAACGACAAGAAGTCACACATTGGAAGTACTGGCCTTTTTTTCCCGTTGAACACCTTGATAAGAAAATCTCCATGGGGGAAGGAGGAACAGCTCTTCTGCGCTCAACTCAATTCAAGAATACGTATTTCAAAATTGAAGGAATGAATCCTACAGGGTCATTTAAAGATAGGGGATCAACTATTGAGCTTACAAAAGCTCGCAAATTCAAAGCAAAAGAAGTGGTTTGCGCATCAACCGGAAATATGGGAGCATCCATTGCAGCTTATGCTGCTCGCGCAGGAATTCGGTGTACTGCATTCATACCTACCTTTGCTCCCAAGCAGAAAGTAGCACAAATAAAGGCAGTGGGAACAAAAGTTATTCCTGTTCGAGGAACCTATGAACTCGCGGTAAGAAAAACTCTTGAACTCAGAGAACGTAAGGGAGTCTATCTTACAGGTGATTATGCCTACCGCGGAGAAGGGCAAAAGAGCGTGGCTTTTGAAATCATTGATCAACTTGATTGGAACGTTCCTGATAACATTGTTGTACCCGTGGGAAATGCAACACTTCTCTCAGCAACATTCAAAGCAGTAAGTGAGCTTAAAAAAGTAGGTCTTATTGACGAGTTACCGCACATTGTGGGTGTGCAATCGTCAGGATGCGCTCCCCTTTACAAAGCGTGGAAATCAGCAGCATTCAAGAAGTATCAGGGAACACAAGACATTATCAAAACAATAAAGAAACCAAAAACAATAGCAAGCGCAATTGCTTGCGGACACCCTGTTGATGGTGTAAAAGCACTAAATTATCTTAAACAATTCGGAGAACTCACAACAGTAACGGACAGAGAAATTCTCTCAGCACGAAAAGAACTGGGCATTGAAGGAATCTATGTCGAACCATCAGGAGCAGTAAGTCTTGCGGGAATGAAAAAACTCAAATTGAGGGGAACAACCGTTTGTGTTCTCTCAGGACACGGACTTAAGGTGCTCTTATGACGCTTTCCTATTGGCTTGACAGACAATACACTCCACGCGAGCCACTCTTAGACGTAGTTACAACACAGTACTGTATCGTCGGAGGGGGAATAACAGGAGTTTCTTTGGCATATTACTTAGCAAAACTAGGAAAACACGTAATTTTACTTGAAGCAGACGAGATTGCATCAAAAGCATCAGGCAGAAATGGAGGATTGCTTGTTCCAGGTCTTGAAAAGCGCTATGACTTATGTGTTCAAGATTACGGCAGACCTGTTGCGCACAAGATTTGGCAGCTCACTTCTCAAGCAATTGAGATAATGAAAACATTGTGTGAGGAAGAACATATTGATGCACAATTCTTACAGGAAGGTGTTATTAAGTATGCGATGAACCAGGAGGAACTTAACGACCTTATCACACGTCACGCACCTTACTCTCAACTCTTAACCAAAGAAGAAGCTCAAAAGAAAAGCCTGCGCAAATGCGTTGGAGCACTAGAGTATCCAAAAGGAGCATCGTATGATCCCGCAACGTTCGTGCGCGGACTTGCACGGCTTGCAGAAGAAGAAGGCGCAACACTTTATGAGAACGCACTCGTCGTTGATTGGATACATCAAACAGATCATTATAGCATAGAGACTTCAGGAGGCGTTGTACACGCACAGAAAATAATTCTTTGCACAAATGCATACACAAAAGAGTTGATAGATCTACCTATTCGCCCCGTGCGCAATCAAGCACTTGCAACCAGTTCCTTCAAAAGAACCCTTACAGGAGGCCATTACTCTGCTGATGGGTGGATGTATTTCAAACAAACTCCCTCTGGCGAGGTCATTCTTGGAGGGGGAAGAGATAAAGATAAAAAAACAGAGGAGACGGATGTTGATGATCTCAATCCAACCATACAGGGCTACTTAACAAATTACTTAGGAAACTTACCTCTTAGCGGAGCCTTTGCAATAACGCACAGATGGGCTGGCATTATGGGTTTCACCCCGGATAAGCTACCCATTATTGGCGAAGTGAAAAAAGACATACATGTACTTGCAGGGTTTAGCGGTCTTGGTAACGCACTTGGTTTTCTTTGCGCAAAAGAGTACGCACAAAAACTTATCAATGGGTTTTGCGAATTACCTCTTGAACCATTTAGTCCAAAACGCTTCTCGTAATTCTTGATTTTCTTCTTTTTTCTCACAAAGTTTTAAGAATGTATAACTGTATTTTTCCCTTCAATAAGAATGCCTTTTGACGCTTACAGAAAATACATTGCACAGTGGTATACGCGCGATATTGTCAACACAGATGATGAGTCTAATTTCTTCTGTGAGACTTCGCACTTTGAGGAAACTCCCTTTCTTAGAGCAGCACAAGTAGCCTTTGAACACATAGAACTTACAAAAAGATATGTGACCTTGCAGTATGAACGTAATCGTAAGCAAGAGTCAGAACGTGTACTTTACGTTGTTCCTACCTGTGAAGATCACCGATTTGCGAAGGTAGCACAAAGAGAAGTAGCGCCTCGCCCCGCTCAAGAAGT
>RFJL01000013.1 GCA_003695435.1 Candidatus Woesearchaeota archaeon | reverse complement strand
TATACATGAATCTTCAAAGGATGTTGTTGGATTCTTCACTTACAAGCTGTGAAAACAAAGAATTCGGGCTTTTCACGACGAAACATTTAAAAAAGGTCAGATGATTTTATACCTTGAAACCCTCAAATTCTAAGGTTTGAGTGTTCACAAAGAACAAAAACAAAAAAACGAGGTGTCATTACAAGATGGCTGATATGTTAGTAGTAAAAGCGAAAATTAAGGAAGTAGTTCCAGGATTCAATGTTGCAGGCGACCTCGCAGAAGCACTCTCCAACAAAGTAAACACCGCAGTTCAAGACGCAGTAGCAAGAGCTGAAGAAAACGGACGTAAAACAGTTATGGCAAAAGACGTACCTTTCTGCTTTGCTTGTGCAAAAGTAAAAGCAAAAGAAAACGTCATTGTTAAAGCGAAGGTCAAAGAAGCTGCAAAAGGTGCTAATGTTGCAGGAGATCTAGCAGATTCCCTCAACCTCGTAGCACACATGTTTCTTAAAGATGCAGCTGAACGTGCAGAATCCAACGGTCGCAAGACCATTATGGCAAAAGACCTCTAAGGTCATCTTTGCTTAATTTTTTCTCTTCTCTTTTCTTCCTTTTTCTTCTTCATTTCTTTTCTTCTCCTCCTTGTCCCTCCTTTGTTCTTGCGCAAACTATATGAATACGTTTTACCTACCTTATCTTTGTGGAGTTGCTGATCGCAGAGGGAAAGTGGGAGGAATTTTTACCTGTTGTAACAGCATCACAACAACCACCACTCACACAAGAACAAGAAGTCTTCTTAGCAAATATTCTCGCGCTTTTTGCATCAGGCATAGAAGAAAAAGGCAGGTGCACAGAACCTCTTCCAACACTTACCGCAGTTGATGTACTTCAAGCATTTGAAGAATTTCATGACGACCCTTCCTTACAATATGATTGCCACAAATACTTAGTGAGAAGCGGAACCCTTAGAAACTACCTTTCTTCCAGAGGAATTTCCATTAACTACGTTAAAGAAATGGGAAAAAACATGTACCTCAAACTTGCAGAAATGATGCGATTAAAATCCGTTGCAAGAAGGTTTCAAGATGCTGCATATTCATTTTCGGAACTCTCTGATAGATTAGCAGCACTAGATCTCTTCCAATCACAAAGCTTCTTGGAGCGAATGCGTTACGACAAAGCATTTGAAAAACAACAAAATGAGCAAGGAATATACCTTTTCAGAAGAGTTTAAACAATTATGTGATGACCTAGCACAAGGCATTGCACTACTCAATGATATTCCTTGTGAGAACGCAGTCTCTTCACTTCTCGCACCTTTTCCTGTGAGAAGAACAGTCACACTCTTCTTTGAGGATTGCGCATCTATTTTTTTAGCCCCTACTGTTGTTGAAGGTATTGAGCGTATTGTTGAAGAGGGCATTTGTGATGATGACTCTGCTCGTAGCTTCGTAGCGCTTTGTGAAGAAATCAGCCATGTCTTACTCTATGCTTCACGATTAGACGTTGGGCGAACAACATCACATGGGGAACTTGAAACCCAAGCTAACATTGATGTGTATTTCATGCTTTCATCATTCCTAATGCAGCAAAATAATCAAGATCACAAGTGGAATGGCCTTCATGAATACGTAGTAGGTCAAGTTTTTCGTGATCAATATGTTTGAGAATATTATTACGAGGCGAAAGTTGTTTCTTTACAAGCACTTCACCGATTATTACAAGAACCCTCTCGTCACTACGCGATTAGACTTTTTTTTTTACAGACAACCCTTTGCGATAAAACGAGATTATGCAAAAGGAAGACGAGCCCTTTAAACGCACTTACTCCACACTCTTCTTAATGAGTGCATCCCACTCTTTTTTACTTAGCAATCCTCTCTTAAGAACAATTTCCTCAACACTCTTCTTAGTTCTTAGAGCTTCTTGAGCTACTTGTGCTGCAGCATCATAACCAATAAGCGGGTTGAGAAGAGTTGCAAGACCATTGGAGTGATCAAAGTACTTTCTGCACTGCTCCTTGTTTGCACTAATTCCCTCAATACATTTTGTTGAGAGCATAGACAAACCATTTGTAAGAATATCAATGGAGAAAAGAAGTTTCTTTACTATGAGAGGCATCATTACGTTAAGTTCAAGCTGTCCTGCTTGTGATGCGAGTACGATAGAATGGTGGTTTCCCATTACATCATAACAAATCATATTCATACATTCAAGAATAGAAGGATTCACTTTTCCAGGCATGATTGAAGAGCCAGGCTCAACTTCTGGAAGGTGTATTTCATTAAGCCCTGCTGTAGGACCTGATGAGAGAAGGCGTAAATCATTGCAAATCTTTGTAAGATCAATGCAAAGAAGAGTAAGAGCAGAAGAGAGGTGTGCGAATTCGTAAGGGAACTGCGTCATTGCAACGTGATTCTTTGCAACCTTGAAATCGCGCTTAGTCATTGCACGCAGTTCCTTTACAATATGCTTATCATAATTCTTCGGAGCATTCACAGCAGTTCCAATAGCATTACCTCCAATACCTAGGATGAAAAGTTCCTTACTTGCTTGCTGTATGCGTGCTTTTGTTATTCTTAATTCCTGCGCATACGCTAAGAATTCTTGCCCAAGACTCATGGGCACAGCATCTTGTAAATGAGTTCTTCCAGTCTTTAACACCTTTGAAAATTCTTTTGCCTTCTTTTCAAATGTGCGAATTACAAGGTCCAGTTGTGTGTGAAAATCATCAAGGCGATCAAGCGCTGCAATTTTAAGCGCTGTTGGAATCACATTGTTTGTGCTCTGCGCGTAATTCACATCATCATTGGGATGGACGTACTCATACAATCCTTTATCATAACCTAATAATTCAAGTGCTCTATTCGCAATCACTTCATTCACATTCATATTCATGGGTGTTCCCATGCCTGCTTGTAAGTAATCTAAAATAAACTGATCATCAAACTTTCCAGTAAGTACCTCTTGACACGCTTTAATAATAGCATCTGCTTTTTTTCTTCCAAGACGTTTCCTATTAACTCTTGCAGCTGCAAGTTTTATCTGCGCAATTGCATGGTAGAAATACACCGGAGCATTCTCATGAGAAATGTGAAAATTCTCATATGCTCGTTGCGTGTGAATTCCCCAATACGCATGATCAGGGAGTTGTTTCATTCCTAAAGGGTCTTTTTCCGTCCTCATCTTTGATGTTTTTGTTCTCCTTTTGAGTATTTATGCGCCAACCCTACGCCCCACCCAACCATCCTCCAACGAAGGTCATTTGCGTTGACGGGGGGGTGGTCGGGGAAGGGTGGTCACCCTATGAATTAGGAGATGATATGCATACAACCTACTCAAGCAAGCGCTTCAATTCTTTTGCTTTGCTTGCAATAGGTATGTGTAAGGGACAGGTTTCCATAGACTTTATTTGCCTAGGAGTAAGTTTAAGCAACCCTTCATGAATAGCAGTAATATGTTCGTGCTTTTCTGCTTCTCTGGTATCAACAAAGTATTGCCACGCTTTAACAATAAGAGATGGTTTAACAGGAGTATCTTTACTATTATCATCACATACTGCGCAGAGCACACAATCTTGAGAATGGTTAATACGATCCACGATGCTTGGCATCATAACATGATCTTTTTCCTCATTTTTTATGATAAACGGTTTTATCGTTTTGAGCTCATCAAAGTATTTCTTCTCATCAACAACAAGATCTCGAATCACTCTGCCTTTTCTTGGTCCGATAACTGCATTGTTTTGTGCAAGTGTGATACAAGCAAGTGTTGCTTTTCCATTCACTGTACACCCGCAAGTTCCACAAATACCTGACCTGCAATTTTTGCGATAGGTGAAAGTAGGGTCTTGTTCTTTTATTTTGTCAAAGACGTCAAGATAGGTATCTCCCTTGGTCTTTTTCACAGTGAATGTTTGTTGCTCTTTTCCTCTAATGATGGTAATTTTCATCTAATAATGCCTCAGTTGGGGTTTGAACTTTGTTATAGTTACAGGACTCCACTCAACTCGCACTCCTTTAGGAGTGCTACTTACAAGTGTGTGTTTAAGATATTCTTCATCGTTGCGCTCCGGATAATCTGTTCTTGCATGCGCACCTCTTGATTCTCGTCGTGCAAGTGCTGCGTTAAGAAGTAATTCACAAAACGTAATGATGTTGCTGGTTTCAAATGCGGTGATAAGTTCTGTGTTAAACAAGAGTTGTTTGTCACCAACTCGTATTTTTTCTTTTTTGATTTTTTTGAGTTTTTCAAGACCTTTTTTAAGTGATTTCTCATCGCGATACACTCCACAATGCGTATTCATAATTTCTTGAACCTCTTTTCGAATTTCTTTTGGTGATCTTCCTTTTTTTCTGTTCATAAGGGTTCGGATCTGTTGTTTTACTTCATCTACTTCTTTTGAAACATCATTGGTTCTTCCTTTTGGTGTGTTTTTGAGATACTGCGCGACTTGTTTTCCACAACGTCTTCCAAAAACAATAGTTTCAAGCAAAGAATTTCCACCAAGACGATTTGCTCCATGAACTGAAACACAGGCAACCTCTCCTACTGCGAAGAGTCCTTTTGCCTTGTTCTTATGATCTAGCACTTCACAATCAACAGTAGTAGGAATACCTCCCATCGAATAATGTGCGGTAGGTGTGATGGGGATTGGTTCTTTTGCACAATCAATACCTAAAAATTGTTTAACAAGACCGCGTACTTGAGGCAGTCGTTTTTCAATTTTCGTTGCGCCTAAATGCCTCAGATCAAGAAGAACGTGATCTTTTTTTCTGCCACAGCCCCTGCCTTCTTTAAGCTCTGTTGCAATTGCACGTGCAACAACGTCTCTGCTTGCAAGCTCCATTGCTTGTGGAGCATAGCGTTTCATAAATCTCTCTCCTTTTCTATTAATTAAGTATCCTCCCTCGCCTCTTGAAGCTTCAGATACAAGAACTCCTCTGCCATAGATGCCTGTTGGGTGAAATTGCACCATTTCCAAATCCTTAAGGGGTAGGCCTTCATTTGCAACAAGTGCGAGACCATCACCTGTGTTGGTATACCCGTTTGTTGTTACTTGAAATGCGCGACCGTATCCTCCTGTTGCGAGTACAACTGCTCGTGCCCGAAGAGTGTGCAAGGTTCCTTCTTGCATGTTATATGCGATTAGTGCATGAGTTGATTTACCTCTTACAAGTCTGATGACATACCACTCTTCAAAAATAGTGATGTTCTTTTTGAGCGCTTCTCCATACGTTGTGTGTAAGAGCATGTGACCTGTGCGATCTTGCGCGTAACACGTCCGGTTAAAGTGTTGACCACCAAATGCTCGTTGCGCAATAAAACCTTGAGGAGTTCTTGAAAAAAGAACGCCTTTTTCTTCCATGTCAAGAACAACTTTTGGTGCTTCTTTACAAAGGATTTCAATTGCATCTTGATCTCCGAGGTAATCAGATCCATACACGGTATCATACATGTGGTTTTTCCAACTATCCTCTGGGTGAAGTGCAGCGTTAATACCTCCTTGAGCAGCACAACTGTGCGATCTTGTCGGGTACACTTTTGAGAGCACAGCAACAGAATATTTCTTTGGAATGGTAAGCGCTGTTTGCAAACCTGCAAGCCCTGCTCCTAGAATGATGCAATCATAAATCATTTGAGCTTCTTTTTCAACTCTTTAATCAGGGATTCAATCCGTTTAAGCTCTTTGGGATCATGACTTTTTGACTTTGAGAGTTGTTTGTGCTTTTCTTCTAGTTCATGTAATTTTTCCTGAAGTTCTTTTCGTATCTGATCTTTTTTAAGAGCTCCATCAATGAGTTCCTTGTGTTCGGGGTGGTGTTCTTTGAGTTCTTTAAGTGCTAATTGTAATGTGTGGTTGTGATCTTTGAGTTTTGCAATTTCCTCATCTTTTTTTTCAATAAGTTCTTTTGTTTCTTGAGTTATTGTGTGTAGTGCTTGTGTGAGTTCTGAGACTTGATCTTGAAGTTGTTTGATTATTTTACTTTCCGCTTTTTGCTCGTCGAGAATTTGTTTTTCTGTTTTAAATAGTGAGGAGAGTTCATCGCGCAAAGAGTTGATTTGTTCCTCAATTTCTTTTTTAGTAGATCCTTTAAAGAGACTTGTTCGTCGAAGCTCTTCAATGCGCTGGTGGATTGCAGCTTTTTTTTCTTCTCTTTGTTCAACACGTACAGCAGCGCGAGCTAAGTGCTCAACCATTGATTTCATGTGCTGCGCAGTTAGGCCGTCCATTCTACTTCATGAGTCCGCCAAGAATTGGTGTCTTCTTTGCGGGTGGAGGTGGAGGCGGAGTTGAACTCCCTGGAGGAGGTGGAAATGGTCCTTGAGGTGGAGGGGGTGGTGTAGGTGATGTTTTAGGTAGTGGGGGAGGTGTGCTTGTGGGTATGTCAGTTCCAAGAGGGGGAAGGCTCGGCTCGAAGGAACTTTTACTTTCGTTTTGCGCTCCTTGTTTATTTTGCACATAGCTTTCAATTTTTTCTAATTTTTCCTTGACCATATCTGCAACAGCGATGAGTCCTTTTGCAATTTTTTGGTTTTGCTCAATGAGTTGGTCTAACTTTTCAGCAAGAGGATCGATTTTCTTGTGGATCAGATCCTGTTCTCTGCTCTCTAGTTTCATATCTTCTGCTGCTTCCTTGAAAATACTCATCATAGTGTTGAGTGATCTTGATAGATTATCAATAGATTCTTGCAAATCTTGACCCTTTTCTGAATCCCCTAATGGGTTTTTTTTGAGTCGTTCAAGTTCTTTTCTGAGTCTTTCAAACTCTTTTTTAGAAACAATGGCGTATTCTTCTTCCACCTTAAGCCACCTCTTTTATAAGCATTATAAGCATATTACTGAGTAGTGCGCCTTCTTACTTTATAAATGTTGGGGCGGAAGGGTAGTGTAATTGTTCAAAAGTGATTATTTTAAGAGTTCGCAGATTGCTCGTACTACTTGTGCATCATATAGTTGAGTTCCTTCTTCATTGAAACCCAAAACGAAATATCTAGAATTCTCAAAGAATTCTTCTCCTTGTTGTGTTGATGCATATGATGGGGAATCTACCGCGTTGTTAGTAGTTTTTTGCATCTTGTTTAGATTGGGATGGAGTTGGTGGTTACCTCGGAGCGGACCTTGGGCAAAGAGATAGGTGGGGGTCTTGTTTTGGCGGTAAAACTCAATGATATCAAAAAATGGTTTGATGAATTGTTTGTGAAGGGGAAACTCGTCAAAGAGCATCTCGCACTTTGCTTCAAAACCTAAAACATTTTCTACGTGCTGTTTATACTGTTGTTTTTCTTGTGATGACTTGTAGAGAATGCTAAAGTTGTAACGTGGAATCGTTATTGCTTTGTAGAACTGGACTACGTCATCATTATAGTTGAGACTCAAGGGGGAGTGTTCTTGTTCTGTTATGTCTCTGATGTGTTGTTG
>RFJL01000012.1 GCA_003695435.1 Candidatus Woesearchaeota archaeon | reverse complement strand
ACCTTCCAACTAGATACCACACCTCCAAACATAAGCATTACTTCGCCAACTCAAAACCAAATAATCGCAGATGGTTTCACCGTTGTAGTTCAAGCAAAAGACTTTGCAGATCCTTCTCTTGATATTAACTACGTTGTACGATTTGATAACTCCACCATCTTCACAAATGGAACGCTTACAGGATCCGAACCCATATACTCCGGGCTTGTTAACTTTACCCCCTTAGGAAACGCAACAGTGTATAACATGACCCTCTACGTTACGGCAACAGATAATCAAGGAAATAGCAACAGCACAAGCGTAAACTTTAGTGTTAATAACAACCTTCCTAGCTTCTCCTTCGGATTCTTAGAAGCACAAGTGATCACAGGAGACATCACCAATACCAGTTTCGCATTTAACGTATACAATTCAAGCTTGAAAATCATAGGACCTCTTCCAGCAACAACACAAAAATATGCAAGAAGCTTTAGCAATACAACACTTGTCACACACACGTATTCTGATATCATTGATGTTGATCCCTGGGCAGATGGTGTGTACAAAGCAATGTTCACAGCAAGCAACTTGCAAGGATTCTCAGCAGAAAACAGAACATTCATCCTTGACAGAACACCCCCAACAATCACGGCAATAAGCCCCGCAAATGACTCAACCCACCTCACCAATGAAACACTCTCAATAAGGGTGAACAGCTCTGACGCAAACGAGAACACCGTTAAGGTCACCTATCCACTTAATACCACACATAACGCCAGCAAAGAGGTCAACGGATCAACCATCACCACTGATACACTCAACCTCTACGCACTCATTAACACAACAGTCTTCTGGACTGTTAATGTAACTGACAAAGCAGGACAATCCACTGTTGCAACCTATCAATTCGACGTAGAATCAAGCGCTCCTCGCTACATTGGCATCACCGAGAACACGTCAAGAGACGAACAGGACCCCATCATCATTAATCTCTTCGCAGCATTTGAAGATGATGATATCATTAACAATGCAACTGATACACTCACCTTCACACTTGATACCACCCCCACTGCAAATATCAGTGTGGACATTAATAGCACCACAGGTCTTGTAAACATCACCGATCTTGTGGAAGTAAACGTAACAGAAAACCTCACGTTCAGAGCAACAGATCTCTACGGAAAATTCGCAACAGGCAACGTAACCATACACTTCACAGCATCAGACGATAAACCCAAACAAAACGACTCACTCAACCTAGACGTTACTGAGGATACCAACGCTATTGACATAGTAGATCTTGATAACTATTTTGTTGATGGAGATAACGCGCTCAACTTCACCTTTGAGAACATCGCGCCAACACTCATAGGAGACGGCCTCTACGCAAATGTCACTCTTGCAGGAGACCTCCTCTTCACAGCAGTTATTAACATCACAACAAACACGCTCTCCATCTTCCCAGCACCCAACGCTTCAGGAATACAAACCTTTGCCATACGCGCAATAGAAGCAGACGGAGATGGTGATTTCACAACAGGAACAGTCACAGTCAACGTAACTGAAGTAAACGACCCTCCCTTTGCAACAAACGTGGTCTTATCACCACCGTATGTCTCAACACAAAACATGACACTTACCTACACACTAGGAGATGTAGATGGCACAGCATCAAACACCACTATTAACTACACCATCAATGGCGTTGAATTTGTAATGGTTAATGATACCATTCCTAACATTGGGCTCTCAGACGGAGATGTTATTAACGCAACAGTGTACCCCATTGATGATCAAGGACTTGCAGGAACGCCTGTAACATCAAACACAATCATCATTGACAAAACCGCTCCAACGCTTGTAAGCACACTTCCCCAAGGAAACACACTCAACAACACTCTCATTAACTTCACAACAGAAAGCGCATCTTGTAACATCCTGCTTGATGGAACGCTTGTCAATGCAACAACCAACACAACGCAACACACCTACTTCGCATCAGGACTCGCAATAGGAGAACACACAGTAACCAGTACGTGCACTGATCTTGCAGGAAACACAGAAGTTCTTAGCTACAACTTCACCGTACTCCCAACAGCACTTAGCATACTCTCCATAGTTCCCAACGCAACAACAATTATTCAAGGAGAACCAGTAAACATCACTATCACAATAAACACCGTAGAAGCACTAAACGCCTTTGAGATCAACATTACCTCTCCCGTAGGACTTGCAGGGAAGAACACAACACTCACCTTCAACAACACCCAAGACACACAATACTACCTCTTCACTAACACAACAGATCTTGGAGCGTTTAACGCAAGCATTTTTGCAAACATAACCAGTACAAATGCAACTTTTGTAAATGCGACGCTCTTTACCGTCTACCCGCCAGTAAATCAAGAGGTAAACATTAACTAATGAAAAAACACGTCACCTTCGGACTTTGCATAATAATACTCCTCATAGTTCTACCAACACTACTTGCAGAGCCCGTGCACGTTCAAATAAAAGATACTGATTCACCAAGAGAATTCACCAACCAAGTAGTTTCTGGATCCCTTAGCGTAACACTTCCAGAAAAAAATCTTACGCTCATCGTTACCAATCAAGGAGAGAATTTCTCTCTTGAAACAACCTTCACCGCAAGCAACACTACAGCATTTAACATCACTCCGCGTCCAACAAATCTTAGCTGGATAGTCAACACAAGCGAAGGTATAGGAAGTAGTCTTCGCTACAAGCCACGATTAGCATATGCAATAGATGTTAACGCATCAGTAGTAAGCCCCTACATCATCACCTTCAATTACACCGATGTAGAAGGAGATATCAACGACGAAGGAAGACTGCGCGTCTACCAATTCAATTTTAACACAACGGATAACACATCAGACCTCATAGTACAACAACTCTACACTGTAGGAACCTTGCTTTCAGGAGGATCGCTTGTTGTTAACACCACTGCAAACACTGCAAAACTGCAAACAACGCAGCTCTCCCTTTTTGTTCTTGCAGAAGACACCCAAACCGCTTCAGGATCAAGTAGTGGTGGCGGTGGTGGAGGCGGTGGAGGCAGTAGTTCACGCAGCAGTTCAAGTGTTTCCATCACACTCACCCCTGAGGGTGTGACAGCATCACTAGGAGCAAACAGCATTGTTACCCTTATCTCAAGTGCAGGAGTGTATGACTACCGCGTACTCAACCCAAGCACATCATCAGTAATGCTTAGAAGCCTAGGAAGCCAACCAACCATCTACGCCGTAGGATTCGACCAAGAAATAGACCTTAACGCAGATGGCATTAAAGACGTAGTGGTAAGACTTGAAAACGCAGATGCAAATTCCGCACAGATTTTCTTCGCATCAGCAGTACCCCAAAAACGTCCACTTTCAGGATTCACCGTGCCAGCACCCAAACCAAAAGAAGAACAAGAGCCCACTACACAAACACAACCCCCCGCAGTTGTTGTTCCACCAAAAGAAGAACCTGATAATGAACCAGCTACACAAGAAGAGTTTAACATCCTCTGGGTAATACTACCAACCATTGCAATTCTCCTCTTAGTTGTAGTCGCAGTGATAACCTTTGCGCGCAGAAAAACAACAAGCATAGAACAGCCAATAACACCACAACAAGAAATCAAACAACCCTTAGTCATCCCTCGCGAGAGGAAACTTGAAATGGAAAAATTCATCTACCACGGACTCCATCAAGGGCACTCAAAAGAGATTATCAAACAAGCACTCTTACAAAAAGGTTGGCCTGAAGATGAAGTAGATCAGGTTCTAGAAGCAATTGACTTTACCGACGAACATATTGAAAAAGAGAAACTACATAAGCATACCAACGTAGACTACGCCTTGCCTTCCGTACAACGCCTTCTTGCAAAAGGATTTGATGAAGAACACATAAGACAAGCACTTCGCAGAAAAGGCTGGCAAGAAAAAGACATTGACGAACTTTTCAGAAAACTATGAAAATACTCCTACGACCGCAAAAAAAGAAATACATTGAAGACTTAGACAAAGAAGTAACAATAGTAAAAGAAGCGCGTTACGCAGTAGAAGACATATCAAAAGATTTTCACTGTCACGAAGGAATCATCTCAAAAGAAGACTTGCAAAAAACAGGCGTTGTGAAGAGTTCAAAAGGAAAAGAATTTCACATCTTTGAAGGATCCTTTATTGACTCATATCTTCGTCTTAAACGCCAAGCACAAATCATCCCTCTAAAAGACATAGGGTACATTCTTTCCTTTACTGGCATGGGTAAAGATAGCGTAGTTGTAGAAGCAGGAGCGGGAAGCGGAGCAGTCGGGGTGTTCCTATCTCGATTTGTCAAGAAGATGACTGCGTATGACATTAACGATGAGCATATCGCAGTTGTAAAAGACAACATTTCGCGTTTTGGACTTAAGAATTACAAAGTCTACAAACATGATATTTACAAAGGACTTCGCAAAGCCGATGAAAACTGCGATGTACTCATCCTCGACCTGCCCGACCCCGTTAAAGCAGAAACTGCTTGCAAACAAGTAAAAATCGGGGGTTTTATTGTCAATTATAGTCCTATGATTAACCAAGCAATTGAATTTTCGCGCATGATACAAAAAAACACAGACGATTTCTACTATATGAAAACCGTTGCTATCTCAGAAGACGAGTGGGAAATAGACACCTACAAAGCACGACCAAAAAGTAAAAGCAAAATCCACTCAGGGTTTTTGACATTTGCAAGAAGGATATGACCGTGTTTGGAGAAGGAGAAATCAAGCTTCTTTGGCCGTTTTATCTTAATGAATTCTTTAACGGTGTTGGCTCCCTTCTTGGCGCTTATATGATTGTCTATCTGCTTCAGTTGGGTTTCACTATTTTTGAGGCATCTCTTATCTTCTTGGCATATTCAGTATCTGTGCTTTTATTTGATATACCGACGGGTGCGATTGCAGATATTTATGGGAGAAAAATATCTGTCATCTTGAGTTTCTTATCATCGGGGACCCTTATTTTCTTCGCTCCCAGCTTCACATCATTTTGGTGGATGGTTCTTGTTTTTGCCCTCTGGGGATTGTTCATCACACTCTCCACAGGATCTTCTGATGCGTGGGTTGTTGATTACTTAAAATCAAAAAAGCAAACAATCTCTTAGAGAACTATTTTGTTAACTCTACTTGGTTGGGCAACGCAGGATTCATTATTGGATCGTTGTTGGCGGCAAATATTGTTACAGCATTTAGCATGAGTGTGCTTTGGCATGTATCGGGTATCATTATCTTTTTTTCAGGTATGATTCTTTTTTTCGCTCCTGATTGCTCCCCGCGAAAAGAAAAAGAGACTTCTGTGATGAATCAAATGAAACAATCCGTAAACTACGTACGAAAACATCCGACGATCAGACCTCTGATTATTGCAACATTATTTTTTGTTCTTTCTTTATCTATGGTTGGTTTTTTGTTTCAACCATATCTTTTCGAGTTCGGAGTTCCAGATAGTTTCTATGGTTATACTCTTTCTCTAGGAGCCCTTCTAAGTGTCGCAGCACCTATACTTGCAAAGAAAATCAAGCAAAGAATTCGTAATCTCCTTATATATTTTGCAGCAACCATTCTCATCCTTATCTGTGTTATGCTCATAGGAGTTATTACTACAAATCAGTTCATCGCAATGCTTGTTATCGCTTTGGTGTATTCTGCTATGAGCTATCTAACTCCCCTTGAAGAGAACTTCTTCCAACAATTTCTACCGAGTAAGATGCGCTCAACCATCGGCTCAGTTAAAAGTATGGGTGCGGAGATAGCATCTGCAATGGCAATTCTTATTGCGGGGGTACTATCGTCTTTTCTTAGCGTAAGAATGATATTTCTTTTATCGGCAGTATTGCTGCTTCCGACGCTGTTGATTTATTTCCGACTGTCGAAGAATCACACGTAATACCTCTTCCCTTGACTGATTTGTTCTTTATCTTTTTGACTTCCTGGATTGTTTATTCTAGGACGATGTGAATGCTCATCACGTCGCAGAGTAATGTTGAGCTGTTCAAGAAATGTATTCATACCCTCAACCATAGAAAAAGGACCTCTAACAATACCCTTTCGGGAGGGAATGCCGTCAAAAACAATTAATTTTCGCGACAAGTAATCCAAGAAAAGAAGATCATGATCAACAACTAAGCAAGCTTTTTCACGAGTATCCATTACATCAGCAATAACTTTGGATACTATTAAGCGCTGCTCAACATCAAGATACGCTGAAGGCTCATCAAGAAGAAAAAGATCTGCATCTTGAGAGAGGCAATTCGCGATCGCTACGCGTTGCAACTCCCCTCCTGAAAGCTCATTTAACTTTTTAAGCAGCAATTTGTCAATATCAAGAGGCTTCATAATAGAAGCGTGGTATTTCTCATAACGCTCACCAAGAATACTCATCACAACATCATCAGAAGATTCTATGTATTGCGGTTTATACGCAACTTTGACCTTGTTGGTAATCTCACCACTATCTGCTTTGATAACCCCTGCAAGAATTTTCACAAACGTTGTTTTACCAATACCGTTTTCACCAAGAATACCTATGACATCTTGTTCCATTAATTCACCTTCCTGTGCTTCAAGAGAGAAATCTCCAAGACGCTTAGTAATTCCCTTCCAACCAGTAAGATGAACATTGGATTGTTCCTTTTTTACTTGATGCGTTTCAAACTTAATGGGTTTATCACGAATACGCATATTTTCTGCCTTGAGAACACCATCAAGATACGCATTAATTCCGGCCTTACATGCCTGGGGTTTAGAAACGATACCATACGCAGTAGGCTTACCATACACGATGTTGATAAGATCCGCAACGTAATCCAACACGATTAAATCGTGCTCAATTACCATCACTGCGGTTTCTTCATTAACCAGCTCCCTAATGAATTTAGACACAATAACCCTTTGCTTAATATCAAGATACGCAGTAGGCTCATCAAAAATATACACGTTTGCTTGTTTGAGCACAGCAGCTGCAATTGCAATGCGTTGCAATTCCCCTCCCGAAACCTTAGAAATATCCTGATCAAGAACGTTGTTAAGGGATAATTGAGTAATTACCTCGTTAAAACGATTTTCTGTTTGCTGATTTGCACGTTCAAGCAAATCACGAACCCTCCCTTTAAATTGCTGAGGGATTGCTTCAACACTTTGCGGTTTAAAGGATACGACGATATCCCCTTTTCGCATCTTCTCAAAATACAACTGTGCCTCAGTTCCTTTAAAATACTCTATAACGTCGTCCCAAGAGTTCTCCTCTTTCTCATAGTGTCCAACATTAGGGATAAGAAGACCCGCAAGAATCTTAAGTGCTGTTGACTTACCCATACCATTACGTCCAAGCACCCCTACAACAGAACCAAAAATAGGTGTGGGTAAGTTGTAGAGGTGAAAACCATTCCTGCCATACTGGTGAATGGGCTGAGCTGCAAGTTCCTGAGGAAGATTGATAATGTCAATAGCGTCATAAGGACATTTTTGTGGACAGATCCCACAACCAGTACATAAAACCTCATCAATCTCCGCCTTACCATCAGACCCTGCTTTGATACACTCCTCTCCATCACGATTAACAGGACAGACCCGTGCACAAAGATAATTACCGCAACCCACAGGGTTACAATCTTCCTTGCGTACAATAGCAATTCTTGGCATGAGAGAAGCCTCTTAACAGCGTTTAAAAAGATTGTCCTGATTACTAAAAGAAGGGCGGTTAAGGCAGGTAATATTATAAATCTGATAGGCCTAAGAAGGTGTATGGTTGATTATGACTACTCTGAAATTCCTGAAGAGCGGGTAAAAGAAGTATCTAAACCCTTTGAATTTACGGAAGATGAGCGCAACTCCCTGCACGAGATTAAAAAAGTGCTCAAAGGCAAGTGCTCCTATGAACAACTCACAGAGTTCAGAGAATACTTGGAAGGCATTATTGAAAGAGCGCACACAGCACTCCTCAATGCAAGAGAAATGAACTATGATACAACCGATATCGAACTAGACTTACAATTCCTTCGCGATTTAGAAAAAGAAGTGATTAAGAGGCAACATGAAGAAATGTGATATTTGTAAGAAAAAAATAGAAACACAGTACCTTAACAAACCTCTTGGCACTATGATGCGAAAAGACTCAAAAAAACACTGGATTTGCAGTCACTGCCAAGCAGGAAAAAGTAAAGAAGAACTCCTAGATTTGCTCTAAAACACTCTCGATGTTCTGGTCATACCTTGCACAAGACCTAATACGATTAACATGGTAGAGTAGAGGATTTTCTTTTTTAAACCTCTCCAAATGAGGACGAGTATAAATACGATCTTTGAAGAGCTTATAGGTTATTCTGTAACCTTGAGTATATCCTTTTCGCTCCAATGATTCGCAGAACCTCTTATATCGTGTAATCAGACCTTCTTCGGTTTCCAAGCTTGGATCAAAGAACAATTTGTGTTCTCTTGCAGCGGTTACCCCTTTTGCAAGAGTTTCAACAATATCAACAAGTGTAAATGACTCACCCCCCTCTTCAAGTAGTTTGAACACTTTGTGTCCTGCAAGTTGTGATGTGGTAAGTGTATTAAGATGGGTAAATTGAGTATACGTGTATTTCGTAAATTCTTCAAGGGTGTCACAAGGAGGCACGTGCACATCACTTAGTGCAAAAAAAGTCTGGGCGCGAGGAATTCGCCAAAGAGGCTTTCCGCACAGAAGATCCTCCGTTGATCCAATAAAGATACAATACAATTTTTTATCTCTTACCCGGGAGAGCATATACGCACCTTTTCCCAATTTCCACAAAGACCCATCCGTTTTGGTTGTGCCTTCTGGAAGAACACCTAGGTTCACACCCGTGCGCAACGCGGTTTCAAGCTCAGAGTCAAGCACAGCTCTGTTTTGCTCTCTTGCCCTTTGTTTTTCTTCATCTGACGCGAATGCATCATATCTCGTACGTGATACGGTAAACAAAAATTGGTTGAGGAGCGGAATTTTTTCATAGAGCTTTTTGCCCATTACACGTACAGGCTCAGCATGTACAACAAGGTGATTAAGTGCTAGAAGTGTTACGTTATCACGATAACTCTCATGCTTTACAATATAGAGGTGAGGTCTTTTTTCTTCATCAAAAGATGTCACTCCTTGCACAACAAGAGGCTCTGAGAACAAAGGCAGTACCATACGAGCAAGCATGCCAAGACCCTGCTCAATACGAAGGATGCGTCTTACTTCTGGAGTGTAGCGGGGCTTTGGAAGAGTGTAGGCTTCCATGCTCTGTCCTATGGAAAATTTATTTTTAAAATCTGGTGAGAAAAAGTGGCGTTGTTTCGTAATGGAAGAGGGGGAGAAGCCTCAGGAGAGATTCGAACTCTCGACCTGCTGATTACGAGTCAGCTGCACTACCACTATGCTACTGAGGCATGGTGGAGAGTGCAAGAGAGTTCATTTAAAAAGATTACTTTGGCTTCTCATAAAAATGCGCTGCCTTTGCAAATCGAGGTAATCTGAACAACGGACGTATAAATCTTGCAAAGCGAGTACTTCTGCTTGCGCGTTGAGCTCTTGACGTTTCCTTCACACCGGTTTCAATTTCACGAATGATCTGTGCACCTTCTTTTTCAAGCTCAATTCCTCCATGCAACACTCTTTGGGTTCGCTCCCCGATCTCAAGTGAATTACCTAAAAGTGCACGAATACCTTCAATTGTGCGAAAGAGCAAAAAGAAAGGGAAAACTGCAAGAATATCAAGCCAATACTTCCTTAAAAACTTCTTGAGTTTTCTGGTCCTGTACCATTTGAAAGCAAGATCAACAGTAAACAACAAGATGATAGAGTTATCTGCTACGTGGATGAGAGACTCCCACTTATCTGCAAGATGTGGAAACCCCAATTCCACAATGATGATCACAAGCAAAACAATAAGCGCAGGCCAAATCAAGTCATCGACAATACGCTCAAGTTTACGCAGGAGAGGATGCATAGGAGAAGAACAAGATACGTATCTTTATAAATTCTCTTTCTCTCTTCTTCGTATGGCAAAGAGGCGCAACCTCACATTCGCACAACTTACCTGGTATTGCATTCTTTTTCTGGTTCCCCAAGCAATTCTTTTCATAATCGCACTTCATCTAGGTGACGTACTGTCCTCTTATTTTGAGGCATCCCCGCTTATCGTGGCAAAAATACTCATGACGATTTTCACTGTTGCCGTATTTTTTTTCATCATTCCTTATTTGCGCTCACGAGAAAGTGTTGCAGGAATGCGTTATTCTATCATAGCATTTTTTGTTCTTGGAACGGGAGTCACTCTTCCTGGCGCGATTACAGGTCAATCAAATCTCTTATTTCATGTTCCCATTTACGTTGCAAGTTACATTCTTCTCACCTTTATCTACGCTCCAGAAGTTTTGGGTATTGAGCGAAACCTCTCCTTGTGGTTTAAGCATCATCGACAACTCTTTGTTCTTT
>RFJL01000011.1 GCA_003695435.1 Candidatus Woesearchaeota archaeon | reverse complement strand
TAAGTTTAAACAACAACCTGTGGAGTGGGACAAGATAGGCATGCTTCTTGAAGCTGCACGAGAAGCACCAAGTGCGGGAAATTTACAGACGTGGAGATTCATTGTAGTAACTGATGAGCAAAAAAGAGATGCGCTTGCACATGTGTGTGCAGAGCAATTTTGGATTGGAACTGCGCCGGTTATTATCGTTGTGTGTTCTGAGCCTCGAAAAATGGAACGTCAGTTTGGACCTAAGCGGGCAGATATGTTTGCTTCGCAAAGTTGTGCTGCTGCAATTGAGAACATCCTTTTGATGGCTCAGGATCAAGGTCTTGGTGCTTGCTGGATTGGAACTTTTGAGGAATATGATGTGAAGAATATTTGTTCTATTCCCACAACAATTCGTGTTGAAGCACTTATTCCCATTGGCTACGCTGATGAGACGCCGTACATTCCAGTTAAGTACACGTTAGAAGATATTGTGTTTCTTAATTCGTGGCAGGATAAAGTCAAATATCCCAACCTTGCATTGGATAATTGGGGAGCAATTACTGCAAATTATTGTAAAAAAAGCAAGGAATCCTGTAAGACTCTTTTCGAAAAGGGAACTGCCAAACTTAAGGAGTTTCATGAAAGAATGCGCAATAAGGTAAAAGAAAAAATAAGTGAAAAAAAATCCAAGAATTGATTATGATTTTAACTTTTTATGAGTTTATAATGTCTTCTATGTTTTTGAGTGTTTGGTCTATTTGATCGCACACACTTTGTGCTTCTGTGAGGTGTGCAACCATTCGAGCATCATAAATGTTCATAAGATCTCTTAGAAATTTTAGCTGTGTTACTTCGATGTTTTGAACTGGTGTTTTCCCATCGCAGGACATGCAATATTCTTTGAGTGGCTGGTACCCCTCCTCTTCCCAGAGTAGTTTGTTTGCATCAAAAAGAAAGCACTGTTCGCAAACGCTACGATTAAAATTGGGGGGTCTGAACGCTTGTTGTTCTGGTGTTAATTGCTCTCTTGATCCAATATATCTAATTCGTTTCATATGTTGTTTGTGATTTTATGCTAGCCTTTCAAATACTTTTTTAGTATTCTCTCACCCTGTAAAGAAAGAAAGTTCTACGATAATTTAAGTGTTTAGATGGTGAAGTGTTTAAAGGGTGTTCTGAGAAAACAACAGAAGACCAACCGAAAAAAAAGAGGATGAATGAGGGACGGGAAGGAACACGTATGAGAAAAGAAGAAAATGAAAAAAGAAAAAAAGTCCCTATGCATTGCTGCATAGGAGACAAGGAGATGCTCTCTTGAACAGATTGGGGGTGGTTGTAAAAGAGAGCAAAGAAAATGATTTATCGGATCATCTCGATGCCAAGGTCTTCGTTCATCTGAGCAGTGTGTGCTCTGATAGAACGCGCATCCTTTTTACCAAGGATCCAGGGGGATTTAACTCCTGTGATAATAGTCATCACGGTGAGCTTTCCTTTCATATCATCGCTAACACGTGCTCCCCAGATAACATTCGCATCTTGGTCCATGGATTCTGTGACAAGTTCTCCAACTCTTGAGATTTCATCAAGAGTAAGGTCAGGTCCTCCGTGGACGTGGATGATTGCACCTGTTGCGCCTTCGTAGCTAATGTCAAGAAGAGGGTTTGAAAGTGCACCTTTAACTGCTTCGTCTACACGGTTTGCAGTATCTGATGCGCCGACACCAATTGCCGCAACATCCCCGTTAGTCATGATAGTCTTAACATCTGCATAGTCAAGATTAACAAGGGAAGGTACTGCAATGGTTTCAACAATTCCTTTAATCATTGTTGAGATAAGTTCGTTTGCTACTGCAAATGCTTGTTGGACAGGAAGGTTTCCTGCGATTTGGACGAGTCTGTTGTTGTCAATGACAATTACCGTATCACAAGCATTTCTTAATTGTTGAAGACCGAATTCTGCTTTGTCAACTCTTGCGCGCTCAATTTTGAACGGCATCGTAACAGTTCCTATAACGATTGCACCGGAATCTTTTGCTACTTGAGCAATAACTGGTGCGGAACCTGTTCCTGTTCCTCCGCCCATACCTGCGCAGACAAAGCACATGTCTGCGTCGCGAAGTGATTCTTTGATTTTTTGCATTGACTCTTTTGCTGCTTCCATTCCTCTTTCAGGGAACCCTCCGCAACCGAGTCCACGAGTAAGATCTGCTCCGATTAAGAATTTACGATCAGCATTAGTAATGTTAAGATGTTGTTGATCTGTGTTACATGCAATAATTTCTGCGCCTTGAATACCTTTTTGGTAGAGCCAGTTAACCATATTGTTACCAGCACCACCTGCTCCGATAACTTTGATGTTTGCTTGCCCGACTTCAGGTTGGGCTTGTTGTTCTGCTGTGTGCAGTGCGTTTTGTACTAAAAAGTCCATTGTGTGTTTGCCCCCTTTTTTTGATTTTAGGATACGAAACAATCGTTAGTGATCTTTCGTAGTGTAAAGTCGTGCAATGTGAATTTATAAACATTTATGTGTTCAAGAATATAATCTGGTATACAAAAAAATATACTGATTTAGCTATTATGTGTTTATTGGGAAAGAAATCTCAAAAATACACCAAAAAAACAAAAAAAAGAGAAAAACAGAAAGCAAAAACACAAAAAAAAACATTAAATATAAACTAATATACTATTTAATATACTAATTTAAATTTTATATCTGTCTTTTGATCATGCTTCACGCACCACAGAGTTCTCAGAACAAATAATACACACACAAAAACAACGACTTTTTAATAGAAGAGCACGACAAAAAAGCAGTATGACTCTTACCCTTATCGGACTAGGCTTAGGAGATGCAAAAGACATCACCCTTAAAGGAAAAGCAGCTATCGAACAAGCAGATATCATCTTCCTTGAGCACTACACATCTATTCTCGGTTGCAGTGAGAGAGAACTGGAAAAAGAATATGGAAAACCCATCATTCTTGCAGACCGCGACCTTGTTGAAAAACGCGCAGAAGAGATTCTTGAACCTGCAAAAACAAAAAATGTCTGCTTTCTTGTTGTCGGGGATCCGTTTGGAGCAACAACTCACGCGGACCTCTACCTAAGAGCAAAAGATGCAGGAATCCAAGTTAAAGTCATTCACAACGCATCTATTCTCAATGCAGTTGGCATCGTAGGTCTTGAACTCTACAAATACGGCAAGACCACATCAATTGTTTTTCCCGAAGAAGGATGGGAAGTTCAAACACACTACGACGCAATTAAGGAAAATCTCGAAAGAGGGTTGCACACCTTGTGCCTTCTTGATATTAAGATCAAAGAAGCACGTAAAGAGGATCTCAAACAAGGTAGGGAAAACCCTCTCAAACCTCGTTTTATGAGCGTAAATGAGGCTTTACGCAATCTACTCTCCATAGAAGAAAAAAGACAAGAAAACATCGTCACCCAAGACACCCTAGTGGTTGGAGTTGCACGCATCGGACAAGAATCCCAACTCATCAGGGCAGGAACTGTTAAGGAGCTTCTAGACACAGATTTTGGTGCACCTCTTCATTCGCTCATCATCCCAGGTAAATTACATTTCATTGAAGAAGAAATGATTGAGCAATGGAAACAATAACCCCTAACAAGTTGCCCCATACAGACAAACAGACATACAGACATACTTGCTCAATGATTGAACAAACAGCACGAACTTCTAAAAAATCAGGATTGCTAAAAGAACCTAATCAAAAAATTTTATAAACCGATGATTAGATAGCCACCTAAGGAGGGGACTTACAGTCCCGTGGTGTAGTGGCCAATCATCGGAGATTTTGGGTCTCTGGACCCCGGTTCGAAATGCCGCTGAGCAAAGTACGTGGTTACAGACTCACTGCACGCTTATCCGGGCGGGACTATCACCCCTCCACCATTTCTCACCATTCTATTGTGACTCGTGCTTGTGCATGATCCCAATACGCAGTCTTTCTAGCACCAGTATTATGCAATCAGAACTGTGCCCCGCTAATGTTGTGTAAGTGCAAAAAGTTGAGTGAGAGCAAAAATCACATAGCCCAGGAACAACACCAATCCCTGTGTACGAGTAATACGCTCAGCCCTTAGAAACAAAAGCCCCAAGGCCACAAGACCCACCATGAAAAAACCCACTACGAAGAATTGTGTTGCTATCATCACTGGCGAAATCACACAGGCAATTCCCAGGACAAGAGAAGTATTGGTTACCACCGATCCGAAGATATCCCCTAATGCAATAGGCGCGGATTTACTCCATAATGCCTTGAGCTCCACCATGAATTCCGGAGACGTTGTGCAAATGCTCAGGAAAAGAGCCCCAAAAAGATATTCGGGAATTCCCAAGATACTTGACAGAGTCGTTGCCGACTTTACGAGAACTTGCGTTCCAAAGAGAAGCAACGCAATATTAATGCCAAACACCAGAGTCTCATGAAGCGCAAAGGTTAGAGGAACCTTCTTTGCAACCTTCTGCTGTGTGATCTCCTTGAAAATGTTAATAGCATAGTAGAAGATGTAGAGTACGATCATTAAAATACCATCAAGTCGGGAAAGTGTTCCATCAATTGCAAGAATAAGCGGTGCTGCCACCACTGCAAGTATCTTTACCGCACTTAGATTTGCCTCTTTTTTCTTGAAGACAACTTTCCCCCCAACAAGACCCACTAATGAGAGAACAAGACCAATATCAACGATGGTTGCACCCATTGCATCCCCTATGACAAGTTGAGATGCTCCTTGCAGTGCGGATATCACTGCGGTGAAAATCTCAGGAAGAGATGTTCCTATGGAGACAATAAGAAGACCCACAAAATAATAAGAAAGCCCTGTTTTTCTTGCATAGCGAATGATAGACTCAATGGCATAGCTTGCTGACTTGACGATAAGAATAATGCTTAGCAGTCCAATAAGCGACCAAACAAACACCTCTTGCATAGTTGAAATGCAGTTAGTTCTGTTTAAGAATGTTTGTTTTACGTGATTTTACGTTAGTCTTGGCTTGCTACCATTGCTTTTATGAACGCTTTTAAGAGTTTTTTACGCAAGGTTCACTACGTTTTTACAAGTGCCTCTCTTTGATACAAACGTTATAGAAATCACACTGTCCTCCGCGCCACTTGCACAGCGGAGTGATGTTAACAGGGTAATCGGATATGTGCTCTGATTGCGTGTTAAAATGAATCTGCTCCACCTCAAAGAGTGCATCTTTAACAAGCTCCTCAGTTATAGGAACGACCACTTCTTCTCCTCTCAAAAACCACACGCTTGCCTCATCAGGAAGTTTTCCATGCTTTTCCTTATACATCAAGGCATATATTGCAAGCTGTAACCTATACTCCTTGGGAAACTCTTTTTTGAGTTTGGATGTTTTATAGTCAATAAGGCGGATTTTGCCATCGATTTCTTCAATGCAATCAATAAATCCTCTTACGCTGAGCTCTCGTGATTTGTATTCTATCTCTCTTGCGATAGGACGTATTTTCTCCCATGCCTGCAAAAGAGTATTTTCTTGAAGTAGTTTAGAAAATTTTGAGAAAAATGCATTCATCCAATTAGCCAGCATTTGCGCAGACTCTTGGTAGAAAAAATAATATTTCTCTTCACTTCCTGCAAGTTTGAGAAGTGAATTTCTGTTTTTTTTCCAGAGTGCTTCGAAGAGGTTTCTTGCATAATTTGCCATATCAACTCGCCAATTTGCTTCGTCAAGCGTTTGAGGATCAAGTTCGTAGAAGAGTTCAAGTGTGCTGTGAACAATGTTTCCCCTAAGAGTGTGGATACTAGGATAGGTTGGGAGTTTTTTGATGTACTGGTAAAAGTATCTTCTAGGGCATTGTTTGTAGATATTGATAGAACTGGGGGATTGAACTCTTTTTGGCATATTGTTTGTTCTAAGCTCTTTGTTTAAAAGGGTTTGTTCTGGTTGTCTTGTGACCAGTGAAATACTATCAATATTGAAAATAAATAGCTTTTTAAATAAATTGAGGAGTGTAATTATCAAGGATAACCCGGTGAAAGCTTGGTTATGCCAGAAAGATGCGATTTCTTTCTGTGCAGAGGTATATACTATGGCAAGAATGCACTCGAGAGCTAAAGGAAAATCAGGTTCAACAAAACCAACAGTAAGGGAAAACCCCCCTTGGCAAAGCCACAAACCCGCAGAGGTTGAAAAACTCATTCAAAAACTTGCAAAAGAAGGCAACGCTCCAAGCAGAATTGGATTGATCTTACGAGATAGTTATGGTGTTCCTGACGTCAAAGCACTTTGTGGAAAAACCATCACCAAAATTCTTTCTGAAAAAGGGATGGCTAATGAAATTCCTGAAGATCTACAAGCACTCATCAGAAGATCAGTTACTATTCGCAACCATTTGGAAAACAATCACATGGATAAAACTGCAAAAAGAGGACTCCTTCTTACAGAATCCAAGATTGGTCGTCTTGTAAAGTACTACAAGCGCACAGGAAAACTCCCCATGACGTGGAAGTGGGATCCAAGACAAGCAAGCAAGTTCCTTGAATAAACTTGCAAATTAATTTTTTCTCCAATTCTTTTGGAACACACCACCATTTAGATCTTTATTTGTTGTGCTTGAACTTTAGTAGCACCCTTACCACTGCAATTATTCCCACACAGCAAGTAAGAGACAACAAACCACGAAGCTCAACGCTTTTCCCTCAATGCACAAACACTCTTTACACTGACATCCCTTACAACTTGTAAATGCTAAAAACACGTTCTGAAATAAACAAAAGGGCAACACTCAAACTCACAAAAAACGAGTTCACATGAGTCTAAAGAGAACTTCTAATCTTATTGATATGTTCAGCAATATCTGCTCCTTTTTTGGTAAGTGTTAATAGTTTGAGTCTTCCCTGTTTATTAAACTTAATAAGTCCTGCCTCCTCTAATTGTTGCAAAACTTTCACGACGTGAGAATAGGTGCAGTCAACTTGCTTTGCAAGTGTGGATGCATACATTTCCGACTTTGAGTTAAGAAGCGAGATGAGCATCATCGCAGGTTTTTCCCGGAAAAACACATTGAAAATTTGTTCTTTGTTCATCTCTTAACCCCAATCTATTGCTTACAACCTATATTTCAAAGAGGCATTTAAATATCTTTTGATATCGGTTTCAAGAATTTCAACGTGGTGTGTGTCCTCCCACCCAGGTACGGTCACACTACGTACCTTCTGCAAGACCACTGGACAAGTCACACAACAACACTTAAATAGCAAACAAAAAGGAAACAACTCATGGAGATTAAGTATTTCCCTTTTGAGACTGTTCGCCCGTATCAAAAAGAGTTCATTACCAAAGTAACCGATGCTGTTGAGAACAAACGACACTTGCTCGTACATGCACCAACAGGACTTGGAAAAACCGCTGCAGCTCTTGCACCCGCATTAGAATATGCAATAAAACATGAAAAAACCATTTTCTTTTTAACGTCTCGCCACACACAACACGCAATAGCAATAGACACCCTTCGCGCGATAAAAGAAAAACATAACATTCCTGTGCACGTTGTTGATCTTATTGGAAAGAAAGGAATGTGTTTACAAAGTGGTGTTCAAAGTCTGCGCTCGGCAGATTTTTTTGAATATTGTAAAAAACTGCGCGAAGACAATGCTTGCTCATACTATTCTAACACGCGGTCAGGTCAGGGCCTTACTACTCAGGCAAAAGCAGCCCAAACAAAATTCAAACACCTCTCTCCCCTGCACATCGAAGAATTTAACACGGTTTGTGAGAGTGAGCAGCTTTGCCCTTATGAGATGGCCAGTGCACTTAGTGAAGGTGCCCGCGTCATCATAGCAGACTATTACTATATTTACAATGAGAGAATACGAAATCAATTCTTCTCCAAAATAGGCATTGGACTAAGTGATGTAATTGTTATTGTTGACGAGGCACACAACCTCCCTGAGCGATTGCGCAATTTGCTTAGTGATTCTCTTGCACAAACAACTGTTGAGCGCGCAAGAAAAGAAATTGATAACATTGGGGCCGAAAAGATTCGTAAAGAAATGGATGCCCTTGCAGAATTTTTTGAAGAGATCGATTCAGGTCTTAAACTTGGTGATGAACGTATGCTTCGACAAGAAGATCTTACAGATGTGTTTGGGGGCGAAACAAAGGTCGAAGATTTCATTGCTCTATGTGATATTTTTGGAGATGAAGTTCTCAATACTGAAAAAACTTCAGCAATTAAAAGCGTGGGTAACTTTCTTTCTTCATGGCTGGGTCCTGAAGAAGGGTTCATCAGATTCTGCGCAAAAAGAGAAGGCTCTCAAAAAGCTCTTGTTAGTCTTATGTATCGATGCATGGATCCCCAAATCCTCTCGCGAGATGTAAATGACACCGCGCACAGCGTAATCCTCATGTCAGGAACCTTGCAACCAACCCAGATGTACCGAGACATTTTAGGTTTTGAAACAGATACTGATATGCTTACGTTTGATAGTCCATTTCCTCAAGAAAATCGTCTTAACATGATTGTCCCTGTGACGACAACCAAATATCAAAGAAGATCGAAAGAAGAGTTTGAACGTATTGCACGGGTTTGTGCTCAAATAAGTGAAAAAATTCCTGGCAATGTTGCAATATTTTTTCCCTCTTATTATTTGCGAGATCAAGTATATGACTTGTTTTCTCAACTCTGTAACAAGACCTGTTTTTGTGAAAAACCAGGAATGAACAAGGAGGAAAAATCCACATTTCTTAATCGTTTCAAGAGTTTTTCTTCAACAGGGGCAGTTCTTCTCGGAGCAATTTCAGGATCTTTTGGAGAGGGTGTTGATCTTCCGGGCGAACTTCTCCAAGGAGTCATTGTGGTGGGTCTTCCACTATCAACACCAACTCTCGAAACTAAACGTCTTATTGATTATTACGATGTCAAGTTTGGCAAAGGATGGGACTATGGTTATGTTATGCCTGCATTCCAAAAAACAATCCAAGGCGCAGGAAGGTGTATTCGAACCGAAAAAGACAAGGGCGTGATTATCTTCTTGGATGAGAGGTATGCTCAGCCAAATTATTACAAAAACTTTCCTGCAGATTGGAAAATAAAGATTACTAGAGAGTATATTCGAAGAATAGAGGAATTTTACAATAACTGAGAACCCCTAGCAACCAGGATACTTTTTAGTATACTCGTATGTAAATACGTAATATTTATATACTCTGTTTCTTTTTGATAGCTCAACCATGGTGATCCTCTTTGATCAATACCACCTTCCAGATGACATCCTGGAAATCATTTTTGCAACAGAACAGCAAGTCATGGTAGCTCGCATGCTCCTCACAGAGTTCAAAGAAGCAGGAGGATCTCTTGGGAAGACTGAAATGAGTGTTTTTGCCAATAGACTCCATGAGGGGACGACCATCGAGATTGATGAGAGCGTGGGTCCCATCTCACAAAAAAAGACCATTAAAATATCCTATAACAAAAGACAATTTTACGATCGCATCCTCACCCCTATGAAGAGCATGGGTCTTGTTGATTACGACATGTATAAAAAACAGTATCGCATCAGCGACAATTTCATCCACGCGCTCAAAAAAATAGGCCTGATGTGGCAAAAAGAATTACAAACATTACAATCATAAGAAGCATTACCATCATAAGGGCTCCTCCAACCGCATTCTTACCACCCCCCAACTCAGAGGAGCCCCTTATTTCCTTATTCTCAAAACATTTATGAATAAAGGTCGTGACTCTGCGAATAACCTCACCCTTACAAACAAACATAAGACCCAACACATTTAAAAGAAAACAGTAACAAGCAACGTCGATGATGAAGTTATTCCCGGCTGATATCGTGATGAACGGAAAGTAACTGCTGAGATGTCCTCTTACTTCATGAAAACCTTACCACCATAAAACAAAAAGCCACAACAAAACAAAAAGCACAAGAACTATGATGAAAACAGATAAGGAGCTCAAAAAAGAGTTCAAAGCAAAAGCAAGTGATAACCCTGAAAAGTACTATGCAACACAAATCCTCAAAAAAGAAGGATTTTATCGAAATACTTGTGTTTCCTGTGGTACAACATTCTGGAACGTAGACCCTAAGAGAGAAATTTGTGGAGATCCCTCTTGCGTGGGAGGTTTCAACGTTGTTTCTAACAACCCCTCAAAAAACACGCTCTCATACATTGATGTCTGGAAGACCTTTGAAGAACATATGAAAAAAGAAGGATATGCAAGTATTTCTCGCTACCCTGTGATTGCTCGCTGGAACCCTACAACCTACTTCACCATTGCATCCATTGCAGCATTTCAACCTTTCGTTATTTCAGGAGAAGTTGAACCTCCCGCCCCAAAACTCGTTATCCCCCAATTCTGCTTACGCTTTGGAGATGTCGATAACGTCGGAGTTACGGGTTCACATTGCACAGGGTTCGTTATGATCGGACAACATCAATTTGTCTCACCACAAGAATGGGATCAAAACAAAGCATTCCAAGATCTCTATTCCTACATCACCTCAGTTGTAGGTCTTGACAAAACAGAACTCACCCTTCACGAAGATGCATGGGCGGGAGGAGGCAACTTTGGTCCTTGCATGGAATTCTTCTCACGCGGAGTTGAGTTGTGCAACCAAGTATACATGATGTTTGAACAATTGGAAGATGGTTCAATCAAGGAACTAAACATTAAAGTTCTTGACATGGGATTAGGACAAGAACGCATTGCTTGGTTCTCGCAAGGAACGCCGAATATGTACGAAGCAGTTTTTCCATCAGTACTCTCCAAGCTCAAAGAAGCCACCCAAGCAGAATATGATACTGGGCTCTTCAAACAATTTTCATCCTATTCAGCACTTCTTAACATTGACGAAGTTGAAGATATCAACAAGGCATGGGAAACTGTTGCCAGCAAACTCGATATTGACGTACAGGTTCTGCGGGAAAAAGTTTGGCCAATGGTGGGCCTCTACTCCATTGCGGAACATACTCGCTCGTTACTTTTTGCCATTGCAGATGGAGGACTGCCTTCGAATGTGGGCGGAGGATATAATTTGCGTGTTATCTTACGACGAGCATTATCATTCATTGACGAGTTTAATTGGAATGTCGATCTTAAAGATGTTGCCACATGGCATGCTCAAGAACTCGAACCTATTTTTCCAGAACTGAAAAAACAACTTCCTCAAGTGCAAAAAATTCTAGATGTTGAAAAAGAAAAATATATCTCAAGCAAAAACCAAGCAAGTCGCCTCGTTAAAAAAATAGTTCAAAAAGAGGTGAGTGTTGATGACCTTGTCGAACTTTATGACTCTCATGGCATTAGCCCTAAAACAATTCAACAAGAGGCAAGAAAGCTTGGGAAAACCATCACCATACCTGATAACTTCTTCCAATTACTTGCACAACGACACGAGCAAAAAGAACAGAAAACCGCAACGAAAAAAGTTCGTGACATTGATGTTGCAAACATACCTCCTTCCAAAGCAAAGTACTTTGATGACTGGAAACAAGTCACTTTTGAAGCAACCATTGTTGCGATTCAAGGAAACTATGTAGCGCTGGATGAAACCTATTTTTACCCCACATCAGGAGGCCAACTTCACGACTTAGGAACTATTGGAGATGCTAAGATTAAAGATATTTTCAAACAAGATCACGTCATCATACACGAGGTTGAGGATGCCAGCTCTCTTAGCGTTGGAGAGAAGGTTTCGTGCACCATAGATTTTGAGCGCAGAAAACAACTCACACAACATCACACATCAACCCACATCATTAATGGAGCTGCACGCACCCTTCTTGGAGATCACATCTGGCAAGCAGGTGCTGCAAAGTCCACAGAAAAAGCGCGCCTTGACATCACCCATTATGAAGCTCTTAGTCAAGAACTTCTTGACCGCATCGAAGAAAAAGCAAATGAAATTGTCAAAAAAGGAATTCCCATAGAAAAATACTTCCTCAAGCGCTCAGAAGCAGAGAAAAAATTTGGTATGCGACTCTACCAAGGAGGTGCTGTTCCTGGCTCAATTATTCGCGTTGTTGATATTGGCGGATTTGATGTTGAAGCATGTGGGGGAACACACTTAAACAACACTTCTGAAGCTGAAGTGATCAAGATCATTAAAAGCTCAAAAGTACAAGACGGCGTTGTCAGACTTGAATTTGCAGCAGGTAACGCTGCACGAGCACTGGAAAAACAAGAAAGTGGCATTATTGAGGATGCTGCAAAGCTACTTGAGTGTTCCCCTTCGCAAGTCCCTGGACGAGCAGCGGAGCTCTTCTCATTGTGGAAACAAATTGTTAAGAAGAAAAAAGATGTTCCCTTCAAGCTCACATCCACTCAAGAATTTAGCGGGGATTTATTGCAGCTCACCTGTAAGGAGCTTAAAACTCAACCAGAACACATCTTAAAAACGATCAGCAGATTCTTAGAAGACATTAGAGGAAGACTATCATAGAAGACGATTACAAGAGTTATTCAACAACTACTAAAAATCAAACAACGTCTTCTCTTTGAGAACCTTGCTTTGAGCATATAACTTCTTTACGTTCATCTTCCATCTTTTTTTCACCAGCTCTTCGACAAAACGCAGCATGGTCTCTTTGTCATCAAAACGCAAGGGTTTTCCTTGCATTGCATTGCGTGATGCTTCTCTTACCACCCACACCCCCAGCGGTGCCCAGTATTCATCAGTAATGAAACGAAGAGCAAGGACTCCTTGTTGTCTCTTATTCTTTTTCTGTCGTTCAAGAACTGCTAAACGAGTTGCGTAGTAGCCCCCTGCAGTTTCTTGTGCGTAGGTGGTACGACCTTTTGCAGATTCATAGTCGTGTGCGAAGCTCATAACGTCCCCTACAAGTGTTTCAAAGAGTTCATAGCGAAAAGGTTCAGGAAAACAGAGTATGAAATAATAATTTCCCAGGTGCGATCCCATGTAGAGTTCGTAGTCTCCAAAGGGGAAATCTCTAACTTCTTTGATGTACTGTTTTCCAAGAGTGTCATCAACGGCAGTTATTGACCATCTTGTTGGAACTATTTTTTGGTCTTTTCCCAAAAGACCTGCTGAGAACATCTTTGTGAGTTCGTACTCATCAACCCTTCTTGAGAGTTTTTTTATCTGCTCTGTTGCGAGTAGGTCATCATCAACTACTTTTTCTACTCTCTGATCAATCTTTACGTTTTGCGTAAAACGCGCTTTACGTAACTCTACGTTTGGTCCATGTGGGGCTGCGTGTTGATGAAGGGAGATTTTAAACGAAGGTTTTTTTGAAAGGGATACTTCAATTTCAGCAGGTTTTTTTGCAAGAGCTACCTCTTGAGACATTTCAACAATCTTGTTTTGAAGTTTGTGAACGGATGTCTTCACATTTGAGTTAATGAGTTGTGTGCGGTAGTTGATGACGTCTTGTATTGATTTTTTTTGTCGTACCCATTCTTTTGGAGAGTCCTGACCGCTAAGTTGTTCAGCTGTGAGAAGACCCACCTGGACGTGAGGGTAACCGAAACGACCTACAAAAAGGTTCGGCGTTGTTCCTGAGAATTCTTGTTTTGCTTGTGTATTTACTGTTGATTGTGCGCGAACTTTTTGCATAATCGGGCATTTTCGCATCCCATCGCAAAATCTTCCTTTGCATTTCACACAATCTGCTCTTCGTAACATAATGGTTGGCTCAAAAGAAGCAGACGTATTTATGCTTTTATGTGTGCTTTAATGAAGACAAGTTTCGCAAGACTCGTGTAGGACGTTGTTTTAGAGGAGTTGCCTTTGGGGAATCTCAACCCCGCTTCAGTTTCAGAGAGCTTCTTTGCAGTTCTTCTTTTTTCCTACAGGAGAGCGTTGCAACTAAAGGAGTTTTGAAAAGCACACCACGACCATCTTCGAACACTCTATTCATTCTTTGCGAACAAGAACTGTAGATATCGAACAGAAGGATCTGAAGAATCAGGTTTGTGTATGCATACCGAAGGCGGATAGGTTCTGTCTCCAGGAAGATGAGGATTGAACACCTTCAGATAAGAAGGGACTCTTCCCCCATAGCTACAATTAGAATAATTATCAATGTGTACACTCCATTGAGGGGGCGTTTGTGGCCAGCGTATGTTCAGAGCTGCTAAATTATTGATGATGTGCAGTTTTTCTAAACCCTCAGCAGAAGAAATGTTTTTTTCTAGTCTCTTAGCAAGTTCTTTCTTTTCCGAAACTGGAAGAGCTGCTAATTTAAAGATTTCCGCAAAGGAAAAAACTCTCACAAGGTATTCCTGAGTTTCTTTTTGAGGAGAAAATTTTCGAGAAAAACCAGGAATAAAACGAGGGGAACTGAAAAACGAAGAGAGGTCACTAAATGAATAGTTTCCTCTTTTTAGCGCGTATCGTACTTGTGAAGGTCCTGCATTGTATGCTGCGAGTTTGTGACGGTAATCAAGAGGTTTTGACACCCCTGATAAAATGAGCGGGATTTCTTGTTCAAGAAACCAGATGCATGATTCTATGGATGCGGGAGAAAAACTCCTGTTAATATGTGATGAGACAAATACGCCCATACTTTGAGCAGTTCTGTCCATGAACTGGCAAAGACCTTTTGCATCAGAAGCATTATTTTGAGCCTTGATATATGCTAAGGATTCTGCTGCTATAAGACCATAATGAACAAATCTGTTTGATGGCGAGCCTTTACTTACCGTTAATGATTCGGCCGTGTTGAAGTAATCGTCAAATGCCGTTAAGCGTTGTAGGAGTTCTTCAAGAAACTCTCTTTTTTGCGCCATCTTTGCTTTTCTTCTTTTATCCAGAAGAGGAAACCTTCCGCTAGTTCCTAGCCATTTTGCTTTTTCTTGTTCTACGCGCACCTCAAGAGAGAAGTCATTTCCAAAAAGAGCGCGAAGATTCTGATCTTGAGATCGTTTAAGATGTTGTTGTGTGCGCTGGTAGATTTCATAGTCCTCTTGTGAGCCTTGCACGGATAACGTACCAGCTCGTTCTTGCCAGTCTTTAGTGAAATCTTCTTCGCCCACTTGCACTATCTGCGGCGCCAGGGATGCTTCTTGCGGTGTTAGTATGGCATTGCGATGAAACCCCTGATATGCGCCTAATAGAAGTGCTAAAGCAGATCCTGCTGCGAACCCCGTTTTCCAGGAAGGTACCATAAGCTCTTCCCCCGCAGGAATGTTTATAAATATTACTCTAATTTCACCACTAAACAGTGGTTTATTTGGGGTTGGTTTATAACAACAAGGCAAGAACGGCCCCTGCAACCACCGGGATGATTAAATTATCATCAAGAAAAACGCCCTTAACCCGTATTTCAATTGCTTCGACAAGCATAGCAACTACGGACGCGAAAAACGCAGCCCATAAGGGCACCACAGCCCAAGCAGCAATTGTACCCATAAGTGTTCCCGCAACAGAGCCCTCCCAAAGCTTCTTTCCATTAAGTGGATGCGGTCGCTTTCCAAGAGCTCTTCCAACAATATGCGAAAAACTATCCGCAAAAGCAAGAATGAGTAAGGAGGCAGTTGCGATTTGACTGCCGAAAAGCGTTAATGAGAGCAAAGCTCCTGCAACCATAGCAATTGCTCCGCGACCCGGAAAGTACCTATCCTCAGGCCTATCAAAGCGTTTTAAGAACCACGAAATAAACAACAAATCATACTCTGTTGCAAGTGCTGAGATGATCAAACCAATAATGAGTATAATGAGCAAACCAAGGATCCCTATAAACCCATAGAAAATCAGAAGCGCTAACACAACCCCCACCAATAAGTGAAGCACCTGTCTGCGAATCTCTCTTGCCAATACCATACTACGTGTTTGCAAGCCGCGCAAGTTTATAAATATCACCAAAAGCAATTAAAGCAAATCACAAAGAAAACACTCAAGGCAGGCAAGACAGGCAAGACAGCCTTCAACAAATAAAAAAAACAGTCAAAAACCTTCCAAAAGGAAACAACTCAATGAATCGTTATTCAAGACAGGAAATATTCATAGGTAGCACTGCACAAGAAAAACTGCGTAAAACAAGCATAGCCATAATTGGTTGCGGAGCGCTTGGCAGTGTTGCAGCAGAACTGCTTGCACGTAGCGGGGTTGGTGAGATCTTCTTGTATGATAGGGACATCGTAGAACTCGTGAATCTCCAACGACAAAGCTGCTACACTCAAGAAGACATTAACAAACCAAAAGCAACAGCACTCCAAAAACACCTCCAACGCATAAACTCAGACATCACCATCCACACATCAACTACCCATATCAACAAAGAAACAATCAAAAACGTCAAAGCAGATATCATCATTGATGGCACAGACAATATTGAGACGCGAGACGTTATTGACACCTATTGTCTTGAACAACACATACCTTGGATTATGGGCTCAGGTATAAGAGATAGAGGATATGTTATGACCATTTTTCCAGGGGGTCCTCGTTATCGCGACGCATTTCCCAAAGCAGCACAAGCAGAATCTTGTGAAGAATTTGGTGTGCTCGCACCAACCACACACATCATCGCATCACTGCAAGTAGTTGAAGCATTCAAACTCATTTTCGGCACAGTTGAAGAACAGCGCGAAACAAAGCTGCACTCCCTTAGTGTTTACGAGCCCTCCATTTCATCATTTACTGTGAAAAAAAGAAGACATCTAGAAGAAACAGAGGACACTGCGCCATACCACATCAGACATTGTCGTTCAAAAAAAGGCATTGTGGTACAACCTTCAAAGCATTTGCAACTCAACCTGGATGCACTTCGCGAAACCTACCCCGTTCTTGTAGACACCGAACTTGTTCTCATCCTTGAAGGAGACATCTATGTTTATTCGTACGGAGAAATCATTTTCAAACAAGCAACATCACTTGAAGAGGCTAAGAAAACAGCACTAGACCTCTATAAACAAGCAGGCGTTGAATTTTCATAAACCATTTTCTAATGCACATAACACACATATCTAAAAAAAATAGTTCATGCTCCTTACAATCGTAAAGTAGCGTGAAAAGCCGTATAGAAGTACTCAATCCTTAAATATCGATTTTTGCAGTTTATAAAAAATGAATTTCAAACCGCTCAAAGACGCGCTTGATACCTGTACCAACCCCCTCTTCTTCTTTGATGATGACACTGATGGTCTTTGTTCCTTTCTTCTCTGCAGACAATACTGTGGAACAGGTAAAGGTATTGTTCTTAAAGCAAGACCCACTCTTGACAACTATTATCACAAACAAGTCCAGGAATACCAACCAGATAAAATCTTTGTTCTTGACGCACACACCATTGATGACTCTTTTTTTGAAGGCCTTTCCACACCTGTTGTGTGGGTGGATCATCACGACATTCAAAACAAGCCCGTTGCAGTATATGTTAATCCAAAACTTCAACAACCCGACGCACTTATGAGCACGTCTGAAATAGTTTATCGCGCAATTGGAGGGGAACTCTGGATAGCGATGATAGGCATCATTGGGGATTGGACCTTTCCCAAAGATCTTATCGAAGAATTCAGAAAAGAATATCCTGAACTTCTTCCTCCAACCATAACTTCAGCTCCACAAGCACTTTTTGATTCTCCTTTTTCATGGATGATTCGCTGTTATCAATTCAACCTTAAAGGAAGAAGCAAAGAATACTCAAAATCTGTTGAACTCTTAAGCACAGTTAGAAAACCAAACGAACTCACACGAGACAACCCCTCTCTCAAGCACATTTTCAAGCAGTATGACAAATACAATACCGCATATCAAGAACTTCTCAAAGACGCTCTTAAAGTAGTTGGACAAGATCCTCTTATTGTCTTTGTCTACTCAGGACAGCAAAGCTTCACAGGAGAGCTTGCAAATGAATTATTATACAAGTTTCCTGACAAAATCATTGTTGTTGCTCGTAACAAGAATGGAGAATACAAGTGTTCTTTTCGCTCAAGTCCAAACAGATCCATGTATAACATCCTGCAAAAAGCACTGCAAGGCATTGAAGGGCGAGGTGGCGGACACGACCAGGCTTGCGGCGGGTCCATTGCACAAGAGGATTGGGAGCAGTTTTTACAACAACTCCGAGAACAAGTTCAAACAACCAAAAACAAACAAGAGAAATAAAAAAAGAAACAAAAAAAAGAGAAAAAGAAAAAAGGAAACACAAGAACAACACAAAACCAATTCCACCTTCTTTTACTTAACACCCTTAGCGCTTAACACCATAGATGAACAGAACTTCTCCCAACCCCTTTTTTTTGCGAAGATACTTCGCGTCAAGAGAGTTTTCCTTGAAGATTCTTAAAATCGCCTTTTTATCTCCGAGGAGTATTGCATTAGGATGAACATTTACAAGAGAGTTACGCACAGCAAAACAGAACACCCCTCTTTTTTTCAAAACTCTTGAAACTTGTTTTACGAAGTGTTCTACATCTTTAACCTGTCCAAGATCATTAACTGAAAAAAATGCGTCTGCACGAACCGAAGGTAACGTGTATGATCGTATCTTATGTATTTCAACCCCCTCAAACCCTTCTTTACGTAACTCTTCAACCTCTTCTTTTACAAGGTTAAGAACAATTATTTTGCTAACGTTCATCTTTTTTCGTTTAAGAAACCGAGTCATTCCTGCATGTGGCGTGTTAAAATCAATCACCGTTCCCTTCACACCACCAACCATGCGCACCATCTGAGCATACAAACGAAGAGGCTTGATTGTTTTATGTAGCGCATGTTGTAGTTTGAACATCGCACGTCTTCTAAGAATCGTGTACTTTTTGGTATAGAATAATTCAATAAAGAAATATGCGGGAATTCCAAAGAGGATAAGTGAAAGAGATATCTTGAGAATCTCCCAGGCTGAATGCGTGTACAGAACAAAACCCACTAACAAACCAAACATAAACAAAATGGTGAGCAGGGGTCCGATCTTTCCGAAGGGCACCCTAAACGTTCGGGGAATATCTGGTCTTTTGAAGCGAAGAACTAAAACAGCAAGTAACACAGAAGAATAAATGAATATGATTAGAGGAATGAGCATGTGCAAAAGCGTCTCGTATGACCCTGATCCGATTATAACGAGTAGGATCAAAATAAAAAATTCAAAGATGATTGACACGTAAGGTGATTTATAGACTGGATGGATTTTAGCGAATTGAACGAAGAACAATTTATCTTCTGCAAGCGCCATAAGAAGACGTGGCGCAGTTACAATCCAGGACGCAACTGCTCCCAAAATAGAAATGAAAACAAGCAGAGTGAATATGACTTTTCCCACGTCGCCAAAGAGGACGTGTGCAATATCTGAAAGAGGTGCATTGCTTTGTCCAAAAACACTCCACTCGATAAGACCCATTCCCACCACTGCCAAAGAAAGAGAAAGCACAGCAATTACTAACGTTCCTATGATCAAGGCTCTTGGCATAACTTTACGCGGATTTTTTGTTTCCGCTGCGAGGAACACCGCAGACTCCCAACCAAAAAACGTTTCAGCAATGAAAAAAATGGTGAGGAGAATGGTGAAACTGGGAAAGACAAAGAACGGAGTGAAGTTTTCTAGTCTTAACGAGAACAACCCAGGAATAATTAAGGAAAGAACGCTAAGCAAAGTGATCAACGCGAAGAGAATAAGCACAACAACAGATGTTTTCATACCCCTGTACGCAACGGCGCTAAAAAGAAGAATGAAAAGAGATGCTGCAAAAATGTATAGCTGAGGGTGTTGTGGCGCAATATATTGCAATGCGCCTAATATTAACATGGCTATGGTAACTGCCCCTGCAATTGCTGTGGACCAACCAATAAGAAATGACCAAAACCTACCATATGCCTGCTTTGCATACTCATACACCCCACCTGCTTTGGGAAACATGCTTACAAGTTCTGAAAAACACGCAGCAATATACAATGAAATGATTGAAAGGATTGCCCAGGATAGTAGACTTGCAGGACCTGCATGTTTTGCACCTGCTGCGATAAGAAAATAAATACCCGTTCCCATAATAGAATTAATAGTGATGAGTAGAATAACCTTGAAAGAGAGCACCCCTTTGAAATGTTTTTCATGAGGTTGTTTCTTGCGAATTCTTGAAGACTTTTTGATGCTTCCTCGTAAACGAAGAAATCGAGGAAGTCTTCCTGCAAATCTTAACAACCTTGTAAGACGTGCAAATCTTAAAAAACGCAACCCCTTTACGCCTTGAAGAAGGGGCATCCACGCAATACCTGCAAAAAGAAAATTATAGGGAATAGTTGCAATAATATCTAGATAATTTCTATGCACCCACTCGTGGAGGTTCTGTACTTCTTTATATCGATACCACAGATCTATTGAGAAAATGATGATCACATAGAGATCAAAAATATCTATGAAGGTCTCGAAACGTCCAAAGCCGTAAAACAAATCCCACAACGTAACAGTGAGCAAAACAATAAGAGATGGTGGAATGAGATATTGAACAAGCTCATCAAGAAATGCTCTTTTCCTCCTGTGCGGATTGTTACTCATCAAACATAGTACCTCTTTTCTTTTTCAAAACGAATACTTTTTTCATATGATTCTCATCCTGCCCGCCTCAAATACTTAAAGAGTTGTGAGTAGGGTAATGATTCAACTCCAACTCTTTTTAGGTGCGTTAGGCACGCACCCCCTGTTTGAGCAGAGAGTAGTGCATAGAGCATAATCAACACTATTTATAAAAGAAGTGCCTAGGATGTGCGAATTTAGTGCGTAGAGATAGTTGTACAACAAATACTTTGTTCAAACCACTCGTTTCCAAAACACCCTTCGCCAATCATCCTCCGCAGCATCCCTCTGCAAGTAGCACAAGCTTTAAAAAGAGATATCTGTCCCTTCACACTACTCGCAGCGGTAGTATAATGGCTAGTATCCGGGCCTTCCAAGCCTGTGATCCGGGTTCGAAAAGACACAACGTCTCGAATGTCCCGGCCGCTGCATTCTTTTCTTTACCGTACCAGATTTTTTAAACACGTCAAATACACCAAGAATATGCATAAGAACAAGAAGAAAAAACCCTCCATTCTCGTTATCGGCGCGCACAACGATGATTTTGCCATTGGTGCTGGTGGGACGCTACTCAAATACCTTGATGAAGGCTATCACGTGGCTAGTCTCATTGCATCATTTGGGGAGAAATCCCACCCCCACATCAAACCAGAAATTATAGCAAAGCAAAGAGAAAAAGAAGCAAAACGTGTGAGTAAGTTCATGAATATTGAACATCTTGGCATTGTTGGTGCAAAAGAAGGTAAGTTTCTACGTGATGAAAACCCCCGCTTGCTTCATGATGCAATCAAAAATGCAATACTCAAACTCAAACCAGAAAAAATCTTTATTCACAGTATCGACGACCCCCATCCCGACCACAGGGCACTCTACAAAATCACTCTCGACGTTGCAGACGAGATAAACTACCAAGGAGACATCTACTCCTATGATATTTGGAACCCTTTAAGCTTTAAGAAACAAGGCGTTCGTATGGTTGTTGATATCACGCCATACTTCTGGAAAAAGCTTGCAGCAATCAAACGATTTGATAGTCAATGGATAGCCTTAGTGCAGCTCATTCCTGCAACTATTTACCGTGCAATTCGCAACGGGTTGCGTAACAGCTGCAGATTCGCAGAGGTGTTCTACAAAGTACGATGACAAAGCCTAAACTGCTCATTGCAACAGATAGTTTTCTCCCACGTTGGGACGGTATTGCACGTTTTCTTGATGAGATCATCCCCCACCTTAGCAAACACTTCGACATTACTATCGCATGTCCAGACTATGGACGCCCCCCAACGTACCCTGCCCGTATTGTTTTGTTTCCTCTGCGTAAAGTAAGTGTAGCAGGATACGCTCCTGCACAGGTTGACAAAAAAACTCTTCAAAATCTCATTGATAACGCAGATGTCGTCTTTACACAAACGATTGGGCCTATTGGCTACTACGCAATTAAGTATGCTCGAAAAAAGAAGAAATATGTTGTAAGTTTTATCCACAGTATTGAATGGGCGCTCTTCTCAAAGAACCTTCCTGTAGCTCAGCGAATTGCCGCATGGATCCTTAAAAAAATTATTCCTCGCATTTACAACAAATCAGATTTACTTATTTGTCCGTCAAATGAAACATTGCGCGCAATTCAACAAAAGGGAATAGGAAAAAAACATGTTGTGATCCCCTTAGGTGTTGATAATCGCACGTTTCGTCCTAGAAAAAATGCGAAAAAAGAATTAGGTCTTGAGGACTACACTGTTATCGGATATGTAGGGCGCACAACAAGAGAAAAAGATCTTGACACGCTCTACAAAGCGTTTCGACAGCTTTACGAGGAGGATAAAACAATTCATCTACTCATTGTTGGTGGTGAAGTTTCTTGGCAAGACATGCGTGGAATAACAAACATCCCCCAAGTAAATAACCCTCAAAAATATTTTCAAGCAATGGATATTTATGTTCTTCCATCTCATACTGAGACAACCTCTCTTACAACTCTTGAAGCGATGGCTTCGCAACTGCCTGTTGTAGTGACGCCAATGGGACACATTAACGTTTATCTTAAAGATAGGAAAAATGGCATGTTATTCCCCCCAGGAGATGTGGACTATTTGAAAAGTTTGTTACAAGAATTAATTGCCTCACCCGCGCTAAGAGCGAGATTAGGACGAGCTGCTAGAAAGACATCCAAGGAGTATTCTTGGAAGAAAACTGCTGATGAGTTGGTACAAGTACTCAAACCTTCAAACTAATCACATCAGTCATTCCATGTTCATTCATTGACACTCCGAAGAGGTTGTTTGCTTCGGAGATCACGCCGTCGTTGTGAGAAATCATGATGTATTGTGCTTTTTGCGCATATGCTTTTACAAGCTCTGCTAAGCGTTGAGAGTTCTTTTTATCAAGAGCTGCATCAACTTCATCAAGGACGTAAAATGGTGCGGGCTCATGTTCTTGGACTGCAAAGAGGAATGCAAGAGCAGTCATTGTTTTTTCCCCTCCTGAAAGGGATCTGATATCAAGGAATTTTTTTCCGGAGAGTCTCACACGGATTTCAAGACCTCCATTGAATGGGTTTTCAGGGTCTTCAAGGATAAGTGATGCTTCGCCTTTTGTTGAAAGAGACGAGAATATTCTCACAAAGTGCTCTTGGATTATGTTGAAGGTTTCCATGAAGAGTGTTTTTTTCTTCTCTTCAATTTCTTCCATGAACTTGATGACGCTGTTCTTCTCATCTTCCAAATCTGCTTTCTTTTTTGTCAGCGTTTCATATTCTTGAACAACGGAATCATATATTTCAAGAGCTTTTAGATTTACCGCTCCAAGGTTTTCAACCATTTTCTCGAACTGGTTAATCTCTTTTTTGAGTTGTTCATCAGATTTTTCATGATCAATTTTGACGCCTTCAAAGTGCTTGAATTCTTCTCTAAGAACAATGAGTTCAGTATCTACTTTGGCTTTTTCAATGCCAATAAGGTTTATTTTGTGTTCTATTTTTCTCTGCTCATCAGTGTCTGCATAGAGTTTTTTCTCCTCTTTTTCTAGTTCATCGGAGAGTTTTTGTCTTCTTGCAAACTGTTCTTTGAATTGAGCGTAGAATTCTTTTTCTTGTTTTTCCTTTTCTTTGAGTTGGGATTCAGATACAGCGAGTTTTTCTTCAAGTTGAGCGATTTCTTTGTTAAAGGAATCCTGTTCTTTTTCGTGTCCTTGTAGCGCTTTTTGTATATTCTTCTGCTCGGGAATAAGCATAGTTTCAATTTGTGTTTGGAAATTTCGTTTCTCTGAGTTAATGGAGATAATTTCTTCTTTAAGTTTTGCTCGTTGTTCTTCTAAACTGTTGAGTTCTGCTTGTAAGCGAGGATTTCTTAATTCATTGAGTTGATTACGTAGTTTTTCTTTGTTAATCTTGATATCTGCAAGAACTCTGTTTTTCTCAGAAATTGTACGCTGAACCTCAACAACCTTGTCCTCCATTGCGCGTAAATCTCTTTCAAGATTTTCCTTGATTTTCTTATTAACTTCAAGATCTCCTGATTCAAGATGAAGGCTTTTTTCCATCTTAATAATTTCGCCTTCGAGTTCTGCTTTCTCTTTTCTTAGTTCTACGATTTTTTCCTCGTTTTCTGCACGAGTTTTTTCAAGCTTGGATACTTTTAGACCCATCTGCGCAGCAAGAGATTCTGCTTGTTCTATTGCTTTAGTAACTTCTTTTTCTGAAAATCCAAGTCCTTGACGTTTTTGTCGGTATCCTCCCTGCATTGCTCCTGAGAGTTCAGTAATGTCTCCATCAAGGGTGACCATTTTTGCAGAACCAATTCCTATCTTGCGTGCAACTGAGATGTTATCTACTACGAGCGTGTTACCAAAAACATATTTGAAAATCCCTTTGAATTTTGGATCGTAGCTGATAAGATCTACAGCTTTGCCGTGAACTCCTGGTTGTTTTGCAAGCTTATTTGCAACGTCGCTTTCAGGAGGTGCTTTGATTTTATTGATTGGAAGAAATGTTGCAACGCCGAGTTGATTCTTTTTGAGATATTCAATGCATTTTGCTGCGACTTTGTCATCGTCAACAACAATTGATTTAAGCTTGTTTCCTGCTGCCATTTCGAGGGCAAGAGAATATTTTTTTGAAACTTGCCCTAGTTCTGAAACCGTTCCGTGCACACCTCTGAGTTCTTTTCTGTTATCTAAAATCGCTTTTACTGCACGATCGGATCCAAGCTTTTCTAAGATTTGTGATTGACGCGCAGAGAGTTTTGATTTTTCTTCATTCGCTGCGATAAGTTTAGAGCGTGCTTGTGCGAGCTCTTGAGCTAGCGCCGCGTCTTGTGTTATGAGTGCGTTGAGTTTGAGAGTTATTTTCTTGAATTCTTCTTTCTTTTTCTTGAGATTTTTAATTTGTTCCTTATTTTCTTTTTCTACAGAGAGAACTTTTTCTATTCGCTCATCAATTGAATTGATTTGGAATTCCAGTTTATCTTTTTCTCTTAGGAGTTCTTGTTGTGATGCTCGTAGTTCCTGCATTTCTTTTTGCAATTCTTCTGCTTTTGCATCTAATTCCTGAATTTGTTGATCGATATCTGCTGCTGCTTCTATTTTGTGCTTTTTTCGGAACTGAGCAATTCTCTCATCTAACTCTTTGAGGTGTTTTTGTTTTGTTGTTTCTCGTTCGTCTAAGACTTTTACTTCTTCTTTGAGTTTGTTTATTCGTGCATCTACCTCCTTAGCATCCTCAAGAAGATTTGCTTTTCTTTTCTCTATTTTTGCAATTTCATCTTTGCAAGACTCTATTCTGTTTTTTGCTGTTGCAATGTTAACTTTGAGGTTTTCAATTTCTTTGTGTAGGGCAATTTGATCCTTTTCTCCGCGTCTCTCAATTTCTTTGTTTATCTGATCAATTTCTTTTTTCTTCTCTTCAATTGACTTTTTGAGTTGGCTTATAGTCGAGGTGATTTTGTCAAGCTTTTCTTGGTGAGCATCTATTTTCTCTTGCAATGCTTCTTGTTCTGCTTGAAATTTAACAATGCGCCGATGTAAGTGTGTTGCCTTATTAGTATTAATTTGAGATTCTAAGTCTTTGAATTTTTGTGCTTGATCTCTCTCTTTTTTGAGCTCTTTTAGATATGCTTCGCGTTCTTGCAAGACTATTTCTGCTTCTTTGAGTTTTCCATCAACTTTTTCAAGCTCTTTCATGGCTTTTTGCTTTTTTTCTTCATAAATGGAGATTCCTGCTATTTCCTCAATGATACCTCTTCTCTCATTTGGAGACATGTCAATCATACGGATGATATCACCTTGAAGAATGATGTTATACCCATCAGGGTTTATACGTGCAAGGCTTAGAAGTTCTAGAATTTGCGTCCTTGTACGTACTTCATCGTTGATTTTGTATACTCCTTGTCCTGATTTTTTAACGATGCGAGTGATTTTAACTTCTTTATCCTCTGTTGGGAAAATTTTAGAGGTGTTATCAAAGTAGATAGAAACTTCTGCTTGTTTTGCAGGTGTTTTTTTCTTCCCACCGTTATAGATGAGATTTGATGTTTTTTCTGCCCGAAGAGATTTCGCAGAGCTTTTTCCCAAAACGAAGCACAGAGCATCAAGAACATTAGATTTACCTGAACCGTTGGGACCTAGAATGCAGTTGAAGTCATTGCCAAACTGTATTTCAGTTCGTTTAGCAAATGACTTAAAACCATGCATAACAAGTTTGTTAATCTTAGTCACTGTACGCCCCTTTTTTAGCGTAATACTCGCCGACCTGCTTTATAAATATGTCGGTGGTCTAAAAGTCTTCAAGCCCCTTCTGAGCGTGTTTTTGCGCAATATTCTTATAGCTTGCCCAGGAAGTTCTAAATATTTCCTTATGCTTGTTCCAATTTTCTTTAAGAAATTGTACGGTTACAGGATCACTTGGATATCCTGAGCCCACACGTTGCCCTATCCTTTTCTCAACGTCTCTTATTGCTTTGTCGCGCGTTACTTTCGCAATGATTGAAGCCGCGCTTGCAACAGGATACGTTTTGTCAGCCCCGTGCTCACAAACGATGATCGTCTTTACTTCCAAGTGTTTTTTCAGATAGGCAGTATACGCCTCAACATTGTTAGAGGGGCAGTCAACGTATGCCTTATCTGCGTTTAATAGATTGAGAAGTTTTGCGGTGGTCAGAGCTTCAAGCCAGTTAAGATTCAGATCGGGATGTGCAAGTGCTTCATCAATCTCTTTTGGTGTGAGTATGATAAGCTCGTATTCAAAATGTTCAATAAGTTGTTCATATAACCGTTCTCTTTGCAGAGGGCTAAGAAGTTTTGAGTCCTTAACACCCATTCTTCTCAAGCGTTCTTCATCTTCTTCGCTACACTTAAGACCTACCATTACCATGGGGCCGATGACAGGTCCTCTTCCAGCCTCATCAACGCCTGCAACAATCATTAAACACCTCGATACCTAGGACTATATAAAGGTGCAGTACATAAGATTTAAGAATGTTATAACGAAAACGCTTCTTATGACAACTATTCAATATGACGGATTAGGCGTTCTCATCGATGACGATGCTCAGATGGTAAAAAAAATCATTGAAGACACCTTTCCCAAACTTGTTCGCATCGCACAAAACGAGTGTACGTTGCATGTGCACGTTCGTAAAGTAGATAAGGGAGGCCACCAGGACAGGCAAGAAATACGTCTTCGCTTTGATATCCCTTCTAAGAAAATCTTCGAATCACACTATGAAGATTTTGACCTTGCAAAAGCAGTTCATAAGACCTGTGATGCACTACTTGGACAAGTTGAGAGTGCGTTCAAGTAGAGCGGTTAATTCTTCTTCTGACTTACACTGAGTCATAGCGTTGCGTAACTGCGCAGTTCCTTCATATCCTTTGGTGAATGCTTGGGCTACGGCAAGGACGTTTGAAAACTTGATATCATGCTCTCTTGCGTGTCGTAAATAGTTGAAGAGTAGTTCTATTTTCTCCTCAAAACTTGGCGCTTGAAGATGTTTTCCCTCTTCGAGAAGGGCGTTTATTTGTGTGAAGATATACGGGTTTGCGCGTGCTGCTCTTCCCACCATGACATAATCACAACCCGTTTCTTTGAGCATACGTTGAGCATCTTGTGCTGTTTTGATATCTCCGTTACCAATGACAGGGATGCTTACTGCTTCTTTAACTTGTTTGATGATAGACCAATCAGCAACTCCAGAATAACCTTGTTTTGCAGTTCTTGGATGAACTGTTATTGCGGAAGCTCCCGCTTCTTCACAAGCTTTTGCAACTTCAACCGCGTTGATGCAAGACTTTGCAATGCCTGCTCGTATTTTAACAGTGATTGGAATACGTACCGCATTTACAAGAGATCTTACTATCTGAGCTATTTTTTCAGGATTGCTTAGAAGAGCTGACCCTGCACCTGTTCGCACTACTTTATACGCAGGGCAACCAACGTTGATATCTATGATGTCAAAGTGTGACTCAACAATCTTTGCAGCACAAATAATTTCATCCACGCTGGACCCGAACAATTGGCAGGCAACAGGACTTTCGTTATCTGCTACTGCCATCATTTTTCTTGTAAGCTTGTTTTTATGGTTTATCGCGGTTGCGCTGAGGAACTCCGTTACAGTAAGTGCTGCTCCGTATTCTTTGCAAAGCTGTCTAAATGCCACGTGAGTGACACCAGACATTGGCGCAAGAATTGCTTTATGTTTGAGCTGGGGAAATGGTTTTGGCATGATTCTAAGAATGCTGAGCTGATGATAAAAAAGTAGCGAGGAGTGGATTTGAACCACCGACCTGTGGGTTATGAGCCCACCGAGCACTCCTAGCTGCTCCACCTCGCTATGGTTATTTGTTGATAAGCTTAGAGGTCATTTATAAATCTTCGCTGGCAGAACCTTTATAAATGAACTGGGAGCAGTTCTACTTCAAGCTTTGCCGAGGTCGCATAGTCTGGTATTGCGCAGGATTGCTAAGAACGCTGAGTTCTTCAGATCACCTCGCAATGATCCTGTGTCCCTAGGACACGGGGGTTCAAATCCCCCCCTCGGCGTTTTTCACTTGAGTGGTGGATTTGAAGGAATACGTTTTTAATAGGCGCGCACCCCCTCAAAAACGATGAACCATCGTTTACTCTCCACCTTTACTTTTCTCGCACTGCTTATGCTTCCACTTCTCCCCGCCCAAGAGTTAGATAGCGATAATTTCTGGCAATACACCGCAGAGCAAGTTGAAGTGCAAGTACACATTGAATCCGGAGTGCAACTCTCTTTGCAAAAAAGTAGTGGGAGTATAGATTACGTGCAAGCAGATGTGCTTTTTAGCCCTCAGGACTATTACTCCCAAGACGTTATCTCTCTTAAAACCCAACCAGATCCCGTTTCTACAACAGGCAAGTTCGCCTTTTTTTGGGATAATCCCGAGCCAGGAGATCTTGATTTTAGTATTGATGCTCGCGTAATCTCGCATCCCCATTACCTCCCTATCACTCGCAAAATTGCCTACCCTCTAGCATCTCTTCCTTCTGATGTTCTCCCCTACACCAAACCTTCTGAACACATCAATAGCGACGATGAAAAAATTATCCGACTCGCATCTCAACTTGTGCAGGGGAAAAATGATTTATACGATGTGGTGTATACTATTGCTTCTTGGACAAACAAGAACATTGAGTATAACCTCTCCACGCTCACCGCAGAGGTTTCGCAGCCTGCGAGCTGGGTTCTTGAAAACCGACAAGGCGTTTGTGATGAGCTCACCTCCTTGTTCATTGCACAGCTACGCACCCTTGGAATCCCTGCAAAGTTTATTTCAGGTGTTGTCTATTCGGACTCTGAGCTTTTTGAAAATGATTGGGGAGCACATGGCTGGGCAGAGGTGTATTTTCCTTCTGTTGGATGGGTTGCTTGGGATGTAACCTACGGAGAGTATGGATTTGTAGATCCTACCCACATTAAACTTAAAGAGAGCATAGATAGTGCTCAGAGTGCTACTGTTTTTACCTGGCTAGGTCGCGATGTTGTAGGTGTTGCTAAGCCCATCATTATTGACGCTCAACTCATTGACTACAAGGGCGTGCAAAAGGATAAAATAGCTCTTGATCTTGATGTGTATGATCACTCCATTGGTTTTGGAAGTGCAAATCTTATTCAAGTGCATGTTACCAATCTTCTTGATAGCTACATCTCACCAACAGTTATCTTAACACCTGTGAATACCATTGAGTATGTTGAAGATTCCACCCAAACCCTTTTTTTGGCTCCTTTTGAGACAAAAACAGTTTCCTGGGTCGTTGAGGCGCCCCAAAACCTTGATGAACATTTCGTGTATACTATTCCTGTAGAAGTGAAAAGCTCACAGGGAGGCTATGCAAAAGATTCCTTTGTTATTTCAAAGGGCGAGAGTATCCTTGATGTTGCAGATTTACAAACACTTGCCCACGTTCAAGAAAACAACCAAGAAGAAAGTGCTGTTGATGTGCAATGCTCTTCAATTCAACAACATTACTACGCGCAAGACAATGTGGTCTACGAGTGCAGACTTAAGAATAGAGGTACAAGCATTCTTGATGACTTGCTTGTGTGTCTTGAGGATGTTTGCAAGCGTGTTGATCTTTTCCTTAATCAGGAAAGTGTTGTTGAATTTAATTTGGGAACTTTTGAAGAAGGATTTCATCAACTGCCACTCTCCTTAAAGCACAGAACTCTTGATCAATTATACCTTATTGAATTGCAGATTCTTGACAAGCCTTCAGCAAGAATTCTTATTGATAACCTCTCGTCAACAATACATTATGAAGAGAGCGAGATTCTCCAATTTATTGTTGAGCCAACGTCTCAGTCAGGATTGCACAACACAACGGTACGTGTCGAGTTAGGGAGAAGCTCTGAGGAATTCGTTCTGGGCGATGTTGATTCAAAGCAGGTGGTACAATTAGGTTTCAGAGGGGATCTTCTTAATGTTGGAAGAAACACCGGAACCATCACTCTGGTATATGAGGACTACAAGGGGAATTCCTATTCCTCCAAAGAAACATTTTCCATCTCTCTTGTTGATGTGACCTTGTGGCAAAGAATGGAGATTTGGCTCAAAGAGCTTTTTAAATAGCGCAACAGAGCCTTTATAAAAGAGTCTTTGTAGGAACACAACATGCTTGATATTAATCTCATCAGAGAACATCCTGAAATTGTGCGTCAAGATCTTGAAAAGCGCAAGGATGAAAAAATCGTCCTTGTTGATGAGCTTTTACGACTTGACGAGGAGTGGAGGAAGAGCAAACAAGAACTTGATGCTCTTCGCTCCAAGCGTAATTCACTGAGCAAGGAGATTGCTGCTGCTAAGAAAGCAGGAAAGGATGTTTCTTCACTTCTTGAAGAGTCAAAGGCAATTCCTCAGCAGATTAAACTTTTAGAAGATGAAGTTGAGAGAACGCATTCTCGCATTCAAGAAATTCTCATGACTCTTCCGAACATCACCCATGAAACCGTTCCCTATGGCAAGGATGACTCTGATAATGTAGAGGTGCGTTCATGGGGTGAGAGAAAAACTACGGACGTGAAAAATCATATTGATGTTGCAGAGGCACTTGATCTTGTTGACTTTGATCGCGCAGTGAAGATTTCAGGTGCGGGTTTTTATTTTCTTAAGAACGAACTTGCCCTACTTAATCAAGCCCTCATCGCCTATGCACGAGACACGCTTATGAAGAAAGGGTACCTCTTTTATGAAGTTCCGTTTATGATGCGTAAAAAGCCTTACGCAGGGGTTACGGATCTTTCAGATTTTGAGAATGTAATGTATAAGGTGGAAGAAGAAGATGAATATCTTATTGCAACTTCTGAACACCCTCTTACCGCGCAATTCATGGATGAAGTTCTTCCCCAAGATATGCTTCCTCTTAAAATAGTTGGACTTTCTCATTGTTTTAGAAAGGAAATTGGGTCATCAGGTCTTGATACGAAGGGCCTTTTTCGTGTTCACCAATTCACCAAGGTTGAACAAGTAGTTATTTGCAAGCCTGAGGAGAGTTGGGATCTTCATGAAGAGATGATACGTAACGCAGAGGAAATTTTTCAAGGACTGGGATTGCCTTATCGCGTTGTGAATATTTGCACCGGAGATCTTGGAACAGTTGCTGCTAAGAAATACGATATTGAAGTGTGGAGCCCCAGGCAGCAAAAATATATTGAAGTAGTATCCGGTTCAAACTGCACAGATTATCAGGCGCGAAGACTTAATATTCGCTATGGAGAGCCTGGAAAACCAAAACAGCCCCTTGCACACACGCTTAATTGCACGGGAATCGCCACTTCACGCGCAATGGTTGCCATTCTTGAGCACTACCAACAAGAAGATGGTAGCGTTCTCATCCCACAGGTACTAGTGCCCTATATGAACGGCATTGAACGTATTAAACGCTAATTATTATGGCTTCAAGTATTCCCTGGTTTATTTACATGATTATTGGAGGTATCGTTACACTTATCTCGTATTTCGTAAATCCGGTAGAACTTATCGTCTTTTTGTATGCAGGTATTCTTATGTTTTTATGGGGACTTCTTAAGTGGTTATTTTCTCTATTACAGAGCAAGGAAAGTGTGCGAGAGCATATTCTGTCGGGATCACATGTTCTTCGTTGTGATAGTTGCGGAGTTACCCTACACGCACTTTTTAATTATTGTCCAAAGTGTGGGAAAAAGCATAAATAATTTGAAAACGCTTTGCCTTGCAACAAGCAATTCTTATAAACAACGCAGTGATTAGATGTGCCATGGGACTCTTTAAAGACATGCTTGGAAGCGGAGAATCTGTGTTCTTGAACGAGTTGGCGCTTGATTATTCTTTTTTGCCAAAACTCCTTCCTTTTCGGGAGAGTGAACAACACTACATTGCTCAGTGCATTGCTCCGCTCCTTCAGGGCCGTACTGGAAAGAACCTCCTCATCCATGGAGCTCCAGGAATTGGTAAAACTGCAGCTGCGCGTATGGTTCTCAAAGAATTAGAAGAAGAGTATGATGAAGTAGAGTGTATTTACATTAATTGCTGGACTAAAAATACTACGTTCAAAATTTATGTTGATATCTGTGAGCAACTTGGATACAAACTCACGCACAATAAGCGAAGTGATGAACTATTCAACGTGATTAAGAACATTGTTAATAAGAAATCTGCTGTTTTTGTGTTTGATGAAATTGACAAAGTTGAGGATACTGAGTTCCTCTACACGCTTGTGGAAGAGATTTTCAAAAAAACAATTATTCTTATTACGAATCACGAGGATTGGGTTGATGAGCTTGAACCGCGCGTGCGTTCAAGAGTTCTTCCTGAAAAAGTCGCGTTTCGGCCTTACTCTGCTCAAGAAACCAAAGAAATTCTCAAACAACGAAGCGAATATGCCTTTGTTAAAGGTGCGTGGGATGCACAAGCCTTTGCCCTTGCATGTGAGGAGGCATCTCGTTTTCAGGATATTCGTGCAGGTCTTTACTTGCTTAAAGAAGCAGGACAGCATGCTGAGATGAGTTCTTCTAAAAAAATCACTTCAGATCATGTCAAACAAGCGCTTGCGAAGATGGATCATTTCACCATTAAGGATCAAGAAGATCTTGAAGATGATGCTCAGCGTATTTTAGAAATTATTAAGGCGCACGATGGATCTCGCATTGGTGATTTGTATGAAAAGTATAAACAAACAGGTGCAACGGTAACGTATAAGACATTTCAGCGTCGCATACGAAAGCTTGCGGATAATCGCTTTATTGACACAAAACGCGTTACCGGAAAGGATGGAAATACTACGATTATTGAAATTGCTAAAACAAAAAAACTCAGCGAATTTGGCGGTTTTAAATAAATGTACGACTATTTTTCACCCTGTCCAGTCCTTGTTATGCACGTATTTGCTGTCGTAGTATTTGATTCTTCTTTTTTTGCGTCCACTGGACACTGGACAGATACTCGAATGAGGTATTTAAACAGTTCTGGCATTTTCGAGAGTAGAAAGCGGTGGAGGCGCCATGACCCCGAAAAACCTTGCCTCCACCTACCTTTTGACCCCCCCTAAAAAAGTATCTGAGGTGATACCATGATTGACCCACGTGACTTAAGAACAACGACCATTGAAAAACTCTTTTACTACCAAGTGCAGAATCAAACAATGAAAACAGCTCAAGCTGAGGATCGCATGAAACTCTTTGACTTTCAATTTTCAGATGCTTGGACGAGAGGTGAGCTTTATGACGTGGAGATATAAAAAAACTGAACACTACGAAAAGGAAAGACTCTTTGCTGAGTGGGATCATGAAATACTGGGCCTTGAACAATACGAAGAAAAAGGAGTTATTACAGGAGAGGATCCATTCTAACACTCATAGATAAGCAACACCACGGCTAAAGCCTCGTTCTTGCTGCCCCCTCTCGAGCGCAACGCCAAGGTTTTGCTTATCTTAATTTTTCTCCCATACTTTTTTATACAGGTATTCTGTTCTGAACAGTCTTATGAGAGATGCTGTTGTAGTATCGACGCCAGGTAACCTCTATGATGGAAAAACAGTTTATCACATAGACCGCGCATATCGCTCACTTAATGAAGAGTTCTACCAGCAATTCACCTTTCAACACCCCTACGTGTATTTAGAGAATGAGTTTGAGATGAAATCAGGTTTGAAGCAGGATCAAGAAATGGTTTTACGCATTCTTTTTAGGGAACCTGTCAAGAGAGTTGGTCAAACAGAGCATGACATGCTCTTTTCGTTTTACCAGCTCCAACCAAGAACCGTCTATGAAGGGGCCCTTCCCGACGCGGAAATTGTTCATTTCGAGGGCCACCATCTCGCAATACGACTTGCTCAAAACCATATTGCTCACTTTTATCGCACAAGGGGTTGGCAGGTAACAACACCCTTACCATCACAAGTACAAGGACATTTACGCATACAGCGAGGGCCATTTCACCTTCTCAACATAGGCTTACTCCTACAACACCTTGAAGAACGAGGAGAGTATGACGCAACTCAACTGACTTTCAAACACAAAGATTCCCTCTCGGAAGAGTTATGACTTCATCTGAAGTGAAAAAGAACGTTCTAAGTTCTGTGAAAAAATAATGCAGCTTATCCCTTAACTACGCCAAGCGGAACAACTCTTACTACCAGTTTCCCAATACCTGCTTCATGCGACACCTTTACAACTTCATCAACATCTTTGTATACTTGAGGGGCTTCTTCTGTAATCCCCCGCATAGACGCTGATTTAATCATAATGTTTTTCTGTGCAAGTTCTTCTTTGATTTGTTTTGCGTCAAATTCTCTTTTTGCTTGTGATCTTGACATAACCCTCCCCGCCCCATGTGCTGTTGAGCCCATAGAGATCTCCATTGCTTTTTGTGTTCCTACAAGAATAAACGATGCGGTTCCCATGGAACCGGGTATGAGAATTGGTTGTCCAATATCTCTGTACTTTTCAGGAATTTCTTTTCTTCCAGGACCAAACGCTCGTGTAGCTCCTTTTCTGTGGACATACAATTGCTTTTTAACACCATCAACATCATGTTCTTCAAGTTTTGCAATGTTATGCGCGATGTCATACACTTGTTTTACTTCACAACCAGGAAATACTTCTTTGAATGTTTTTCTGACCTGATGTGCTATGATCTGCCTATTGCAAAACGCAAAATTTGCAGCCGCTTGCATCGCTTTAAAGTAGTCTTTTGCTATTTGAGACTGTGCTGGTGCGTACATGAGATCACGATCAGGAAGGCTGTCAGCAAGTTCTGGTTGTTGTTCTTCCATTTTACGCAAGAAATCTGAACAAACCTGATGTCCAAGACCTCTCGATCCACAATGAATCATAATAACAACTTGACCCGTCTTAGTAATTCCAAAACGACGCGCTATTTCTTCATCATAAATCTCATCAACAGACTGAATTTCTAAGAAGTGATTACCTGAACCCAAGGTTCCTAGTTGATCTTTTCCTCTTTTTTTTGCACGAGGAGAAACCAATGAAGGATCCGGATCTGGGAAACACCCACCTTCTTCTGTAAGTTCGAGATCTTCTTCTTCGCCATATCCTCTTTCTAATGCCCAACGCGCTCCTTTAAGCAATACTTCATCCATCTCTTCCCTGCTAAGCTTAAACTTTGATTCTGAGCCAACTCCCGAGGGGACTGCTTCGAAGAGCGCTGTGAGTAATTCATGCATTTTAGGTCGAACATCTTCAACAGTAAGATTTGTTGCAAGAACCCGCACTCCGCAATTAATGTCAAATCCAATTCCTCCAGGGGAGATAATTCCTTCTTGCGCATCAAAACCTGCGACTCCACCGATTGAAAAGCCATAGCCCATATGTGCATCGGGCATAATGTACGATGCTTTTTGAATGCCTGGGAGGGTTGCTACGTTGATTCCTTGTTGTAATGATTTATCCTCTTTGAGTTTTTCAAAAAGAACGTCTGATGTAAACACCCTTACAGGCACACGCATTGCACCTTCTTTTTCAATTTCAATTTGCGAATCCGAGATTTTTTTTATTTTCATATGCCTTTCGTATGTTGTTTGAATTTACTTGTTTATTCACCTGTTGTTCATATATCAACAGTTATCCTTACTCGATATTTTCCTTGCTCTTCTTTAATAAGCATATCGGAATAGGTCATGGATTTGATCGCTGATTTCACATCATAGTTTTTGTAATGGTCCCCCCATGCTATTGCAGTGAGGGTAAAACCATCCTCATTTTGCACAATCTTCATATCACTCAAAGAGTTAAGAAGGAACCCCTCTGTGTCTGTAAGGACGATGAGCTCCTCTATAAATTCATAGAGTAAGGACATCAAACGCTTTGCCTGCACTTTAATCGGAAAGCTTTGTGCCTTCCTTACTTCGTCAGGTGGGCAAATTACTTCAAAAGCACCTCTTGCCGCTTCTGCAAATGCTTCTTCTAGCGTGTTACCTGTTGCTTCAACCATCCAATCGGCTGTATGAGGCAGAATTTTGTAAGGCATACGCTTCTTGCGGGATTTACTCAATATAAATATTATCTAAACGCAGAATCATCTATGCGGAGAAGAACCACATCGCAAGCATACCAACAAGCGAACGTAGATACGTGGAAAATTTCAATCAGAACACCACACGCCCACTAATAAGGAATTATTTGTATGCCCTCAAGGGAAGCATCTTCTTCTGCTTGCTGTTTTTCGTGTTGTTTTTCTTCAGGTTGTGCGAACATATCAAAAATAGATTGTGTTGATTGCACTGTTGAGGATTGATATGCTGATTGCTGCTGTGATTGTTGTTGCGCTGAATGCTGTTGTTGTACTTGTTGTTGCGCAGGTTGAGGGTTTTCTTGGAAGAGGTTAAGCAGAGGAGTGGAAGCCGCCTGCTGTTGTTGCTGATTGTCGTCGCGAACAGGCAGGGCTTGTTGTTGGGGGGTGTGGATCTGAGAATATGATGGGGACCCTGATGAGGGATACTCTGAAGGATTTACTGGAGCTGTTGATGTTGCTTGTTGTCTTGTAATGTCACGGGGTCGCAGTCTTCGAGACTCTCTCCTATAGACTTGATTTTGCTCCGGCTTTTTTCCTGCCATTGCAAGTAGCATCTGTGCGATATGAGCAAGATGCTCTAATGAGTCTCTTTCCGTGTCAATCTCCAATTTCATACGAAAAAATCATCTTTTTGGGTATTTAAAATCATTGTACGAATGTAAGAATCTAAGCTGTGTGAGTGAGCACCAAGATACGCGTGAAGAAGAGAGAAAAATTGAGCGATTTAAAACAGAGTTTTCAAGGCTTAATAGAACAAGCGTTGAGCATTCATGAAAAGAATATTCCTCATCTCTACTTCTTCTACTCCTTTAATCTGCGCTATTTTTCTTGCCGCTAGGACTACATCTTTTGGCTCTGAGCGCTCACCTTTTACGGGCGCGAGATACGGACAATCTGTTTCTGTAAGCAAAAGATCACTTGGGACTCTTTGTACTAATCCCTGCAACGACTCTGACCTCTCAATATTTGCTGCAACGGTAAAATACCACCCGCGTTCAACGCAACGATCAACATATTTGTGCTTTCCACCGTATGAATGTAGAATAACCGGACATGCAGAGTGTTCCTCAAGAATTTCAATAGTTTCTAGCTCAGCTTTTCTTGAATGAACAATGATTGGCTTTTGAATCTTATTTGCCAATTCAATAATTTTAATGAAAAACGTCTTTTGTTTTTCAAAATTTGTAGGAGATTTATCCCAGTAAAGATCCAACCCCACTTCTCCAATCGCAACGATGTCATCTTTGTGTTTTTTGATAAACTCGAGCTCTTCTTCAATTTCTTGAACAGAAGACTTTACAATTTCAAGAGGATAAAAACCAAGAGCTGCCCTAATGACTGTATATTTCCTTGCAAGATGAAGAACTGCGCGATTACTCTTAACATTTGTTCCATTTGCAACAATAAGGCGAACGCCAGCATCTTCTGCTCGCTGAATGACTTCAGGAAGATCTTCCCGGAATTCTTCTACATCTAAATGAGCATGAACATCAACATACATACCACAAAAACACAAAATCGTCCTTTTAAAGGTATGGCACAAACTTTAAATATCAAGTCATAGGAGAGAGCAAGTATGACCATCGTTAACTTTACGTTTACCGACATTGATGTTCACAGAGAACTAAAACCAAAAGGAAAGGTAAGTATTAAGAGTAATATCTCCATAGATGGCGTAGAGCCTTATGCACTCAGCGTGGGCTCAACAACACAGCAGGGTTGTCAATTCCTTTTCAAACAAGAAACAACGTATTCTAACCTTGGACATATCAAGCTCAAAGGACGTATTCTTTACCTTGGAGATGAGGCCAAAGTAAAAGAAATTTTGGAGAAGTGGAAAAAGGAAAAGAAACTCCAAAAACAGATTTTTGAACTCGTTGCAAACAAGGTAATTGAGAAAAGCAGCATACAATCTGCGATTCTTTCCGATGCAGTAGGGCTTCCTCCCCCAATTCAGCTCCAACGCATCAAAGTAAAGTAGATATAGGACCTCATCTTTTTACCCTCTTAGAATGAAAGAACTTGAGTTAAAAGTCGCGGAAGCTGTACAAGATGATGTTAATAAAGGCATTGTTCGCATAGATGCCAATCTCATGGCAGAAATTTCTGTACGTCCCGGAGATATTGTTGAGCTAGAAGGAGGACGTAAAACAGTGGGTATTGTTGATCGCGCATATCCTGGAGACCTTGGCCTTAACATCATCCGAATGGACGGCATTCTGCGAAGAAATGCGAAGACAGGAATCGGCGAGATTATTAAAGTACGCAAGGCATCTGTGAGTGCTGCAAAAAAAGTGACGATTGTTCCTGCGCGTCACGGAATCTTTATTCGAGCTCCCCCTGAACTCTTCAAAAGAGGTCTTCTTGGACGAGCAGTAGTTCTTGGAGATATTCTCGCCCTTGGAGGAACACGAAGACGCCGCAACATCATGAGCCAGTCCCCCGTTGAAGACATTTTCTCCATGCTTGATGAGAGCATGATGGGATTCAACCTAGGAGACATCAAACTTATCGTAGCAAAAACAGATCCGAAAGGTCCCGTACTTATCACTCAGGAAACAGAAGTCATTTACAAAAACGAACCTATTGAAGAAGTTGAGGAGAGTAAAGTTATTCCAGATGTTACTTATGAAGATATTGGAGGGCTCAAAGAAGAGATCAAAAAGATAAGGGAAATGGTTGAAATCCCTCTCAAACATCCTGAAATCTTTGAGCGCCTTGGCATTGAACCTCCAAAAGGAGTCCTTCTTCATGGACCTCCAGGAACAGGAAAAACACTTCTCGCGCGTGCAGTTGCCTCCGAGACGAACTCTAACTTTACCGTTATTAACGGTCCTGAGATTATGTCCAAGTATTATGGACAATCAGAAGAAAACCTGCGTAAAATCTTTGAAGAAGCAGAAAAAAATGCACCTTCCATCATTTTTATCGATGAGATTGATGCAATTGCAACCAAAAGAGAAGATACCAAAGGAGAAGTTGAAAGAAGAGTTGTTGCACAACTTCTCGCACTTATGGACGGTCTTAACTCTCGAGGAAAGGTTGTTGTTATAGCTGCAACAAATATTCCCAATGCTCTTGATCCCGCCCTCAGAAGACCTGGACGCTTTGATAGAGAAATTGAAATAGGTGTTCCTAACAAAGACGGACGACTTAACATTCTTAAAATTCACACAAGAGGTATGCCTCTTGCAAAAGAGGTTGACCTTGATAAACTTGCGGAAGTAACCTATGGTTTTGTTGGAGCTGATATAGCAGCGCTTGCAAAAGAAGCTGCAATGATTGTTCTTAGACGCGTCCTTCCCGACCTCCATCTTGACAAAGACGACCCCATTCCTGTTGAACTCCTTGATAAACTCCGCATCACCCAAGACGATTTTATTGAAGCGCTTAAAGTAGTGCGGCCCTCTGCCCTTCGAGAGGTACTTATCACCGTTCCCACCACTACTTGGGATGATATTGGCGGTCTTGACGATATTAAACAAAAACTCAAAGAGGCTGTTGAATGGCCTCTTAAACAGCCAGAAGCATTTTCTCGTCTAGGGGTGAGACCGCCTAAAGGAATTCTTCTCTACGGCCCTCCAGGAACAGGAAAAACTATGCTTGCAAAAGCAGTTGCTAACGAGAGTGATGCGAATTTCATCTCCGTTAAGGGTCCCGAGCTTCTCTCTAAATGGGTTGGAGAGTCTGAACGAGGTATTCGCAAGGTCTTTGAAAAAGCACGCCAGGTAAGTCCCACCATTATCTTCTTTGATGAGATTGATAGCCTTGCCCCTAAACGTGGTGGCGGGGGTGGTGACTCCAATGTTACTGATCGCGTTGTAAACCAACTTCTTACCGAAATTGACGGTCTTGAAGAAATGCATGATGTTGTTATCATTGGGGCTACTAACAGACCTGATATTGTAGATTCTGCTCTTCTTAGGCCTGGACGATTTGATCGCGTCTTGATGGCGCCTGTTCCAGACGTGGAAGCAAGAGAGAAAATCTTCAAAGTGCACACTGCAAAAATGCCCTTGGCACAAGATGTTAATATCAAAGAGCTTGCAGCAAAGGCAGAAGGATATGTCGGCGCAGATATTGAAGCCCTTTGCAGAGAAGCTGCTCTGCATGCTTTGCGTAAGAATATGGACGCTAAGGAAGTTAGTTTAGATGATTTTGAAGATGCCTTTAAAGTCGTACGCCCATCAGTTTCCAAAGAAATTGAGGAAGTCTACAAGTCTCTTGAAGCCCATTTTAGAGCTCAACGCGCAGAAGAAATTAAGAAGAAGAAAGTTGATTACTTTGGTTGAGTAATCCGCCTATAAACGCTATTACGCCTATTGCACACAAGAATATTTTCTTGATTAAGGGGTTTGAGTTTCTAATGTAATCTTCTTAAGGCCGCAAAAATCAGTCGTGAACGTATACGCTCCTGCATTGAGGAACACAATAGTGTCCCCTACTTCTTTTCGGGGAAGCTTGACCTTGTACCTGAAGATATCTGTTGAATCGGGCGTTCTTCCTTTGATCAGATACTCTTCTCCTTCGCCCTCTCCTTCTACAAGCAGGCGTAATCCGAGAAGAGCTGTGTCAAGTGCTCCGTTGAAAATAGAGCAATCAAGGATTAATGTGTTCTCATACTTTGCTATGATCTTGGCTTCAAGCTTCACAGCAGGTGCTACGATGTACCGTCCTGGCTCCATCATCGGCGTAATATTTTGCTCTTTGCACCACATAACCAATGCTTTGAGCTTCTCAAAGATGGAAGGGAGAACATCAATATTCGAATTCGCGTATTTAACAGGTAATCCTCCCCCAATATTTAGGCTGTCAATGGTCTTAAGTGTCTCTTTGGTAAGTGCTCGTTCAAGCTCGTCAATAAAATTCCACTCCGAGACGTTTTGCGTCTTGCGATAGAAGTGAACACCAAGAGAGTTTATTTTTGGATGGTTCTTGAGCTGTGCAATCTCCTCATTAATCATCTCTGAAGACATTCCAAACACATAGTGCTTTCCTGTGTAGATCGTATGCTCCCTGATCTTCATGCGCAGTTGTAAGTCAATGCTCTGCTCTGTTTTCACAAGTGCTTTTTTGAGTGTTAAGAGATCGCATTCATTATCCACTACGAATTTTGTAATGCCTCTTTCAAGAAGTTCAAGAATTTCTTGCCCATCCCATGCCTGAGCAATAAACCACAAACGGCTTTTATCCTTGACATGATCTGCACTCTCTCCTGCAACAATACTAAAAAGACAGTTCGTGTCCTCTTCAAGAAAAGGAACTACGTCAGGATTGGTCTTTACAGAGTATGCTGTGAGAAAGCCAAGATCAACGAGGCTTTGATATTGTTCTTTGAGTACGTTACGATTAACAATAAACCTAGCCATTGATAATTCCTTCCTCACTTAGTTGATCAAGTGCCTTTGTAAGCGCTAGAGGAAATGTTATTGATACATCGCCAATAACCATCGCAGCATCACTATCATCTTTAATCTTTCCCCAACTTTTTGCCTCTTGAGTTGTAGCACCACTCATCGATCCGCTTGAAGATCTTGCCGTTGTCATGTATACTGCGTAGTCAAGACCTCCGTTGAGAAGTGTTGCAAGAATTGCATGGTGCTTTGAAATAGAGCCTCCGAGTGCGATAATTCCCTTTTTGTCGTCGTAACTTGTGCAGTGAATGATATTTTTGAAATCCTTAACAACATCAACAACAAAATCAGGATGTTTTTGTTGGAACATGTAGAGATGGAACCCGAAAGCGCCGTCGGTAATTCCAGGACAAAACACAGGGACATCGTGCTTTGCTGCTTGGAAGATTATTGATCCCTCATCTTGGAGAGTAAGGCCGATTTCTTTTAACATTTCAGATACTGCCCAGCGAGGTTTTTTCTCGTAGAGCATTCTAAGAAGAGGACTTATCATATCCTCAAATCGTGCGTAAGACTCATTTGCAATCATCAGGTTTCCTACACGGTTAAGCCCTTTCTCGTAAAGTTCAACATCATCAGAATGAAACTGTCCTAGTATGAACTCTTCTCCACTTGCACGCATAATATCCTCTTCTATTGCTCCCACTGTTGTGACTATTGCATGCGCCATTTCCAGTTGAATCATTTGGGAAAACAGTCCTCTTAATCCAGAGGTCACCATGTTTGATGTGAAGGTTAAGAAGATTTTTGCACCTTCCTTTTTCATCTTCGCTATTGCTGTTGCGCAGCGATCAAGTTCTGTTCCTTGAAAACCTGCTGCTCCCATTTGCGTTACAAGATCAGTGACACGCATTCCTTTTTCCCATTTTATATCCTTGACATACATTATAAAGACCTCTAGCAAAACATAAAGAATCAATCGCCCTTATGAGCGTGCGCGTGGTTTTGCAATCGTTTTCATTAATTTAAGCAACGCTACACACACCTATAAATACATTACCAAATCTTTATAAATGCGCAGAAGAGGTGTTAGCACTATGAAAAAAACAAGTATGCTTCTTCTCTTACTCGTTTTCATACTTCTTGGATGCTCTCAAACCATTGTTTCTAAGCAGGACGCATCACAAATACAAAAAGATGTCCCGAAAAAACTTTTAGAACTTGAAGTAGTTGATGGGGGTTATAATGCCTATGTGCGTAACGCATTTGATACACCTACCATGTTTAGTTTCGCAATACAATGTGACGCATGTGATGTGAGCACGCCACCTCCTGTCTTGGTAGAAGATCAAATTGTAATTCCGCTTGATGCGAAAAAAGGAGATAACTTCACACTCATTGTTCTTGACAATAACAATAACTTTTACGCAAGTGCAAAATCATGAAGCCAGGTGATAAAGTAAGGATACTTGTAGATGATGAAGAGCTTGTGGGAATTTACCTTCCGCGTCCAGAACTTCTTGATCCAAACATCTTTGTCCTCAAACTTGAAAACGGGTATAACATCGGCATTGACAGATCAAAGATCCAAAGCCATGAAGTGCTTGAATCCTACGTACCCGTTTCAAAGCAGAAAAAACCTCTTCAACCAAACTCGTCTCTTCCTACCGTTTCAATACTCTCCTTTGGAGGGACCATTGCAAGTAAGGTTGATTACCGCACGGGTGGAGTGAGTGCAAGCTATGATGCTTCTGATTTTGTTGAAATG